>NZ_JBFRVX010000201.1:7975-15643 GCF_041475345.1 Vibrio sp. 10N.222.48.A3
AGCTTAATAGATACCGCAAAGTTTAATAGATAACAAAAGCCCCGTTGCTGCCTGAGCTTCGGGGCTTTTTATTGGATTTGTTAAACTAAGCCGTTAAGAGCTGACATTTTTAAGCAGCCAGTTTTCCCCAGACTTAGCCTTTCTTTTACGAATAAGCATGATGAACAACACGCCACTGACAAATCCCATTAAGACCATACCGATCATGTAGCGATCGCTCTTACGGTAGTGATGATCAGAAATAGCTGTCATTTTTCCTGTCTCAAAAGTCACGCGGATAAAGCCAATGATCGTACTCTCTGGAGAGTAAATAGGTTCAACGAGTTGCTGCCTGCCGATACTTGCCGTTGAAAGAGGTGTGTCTAAGCCAAGAACTTCGCGTACCGAGAGCGCTTTTTCACTCGAAGCCAGTCGAATCCCTTCTGCATCGTAGATGGTGGTATCAAATACCAATCGATCCTGAGAGAGTTGGTTAGTGAGCTCTAGCAGGCGCTCTTGGTCTTGCTGAGTGATCATCTTACTGGCTGAAAGTGATGCCTGTGAGATCAGTAGTTTGGTCAGCGTTTCCAACTGTTTTGCTTGGATCTTCTCATTACCTTTACTGATCACTACTGTGTTTTTAATGGTTACCACGAACATAGCAGCCAACAGAATTAGGGCTAGTACTCGTAAAGCGTTACGTATTGAGAACAATGATTCATTCATGTTTCACGAAGCCTGAAATAAACAAATGTTATGATTAAGACATATTGAGACTTGCGTTTTCAAATTGCAATAGGTTAACGTTTAGCATAGTTAATTAGGAATCATACACATGGACGCTCAGAAATATCTGCCGATTAAAAGGCATACGACATTATTAACCCGACTCCCCGAGACACGTTTCGCTTCTCAACTCGCAAAATCTAAAGCCAATTGGATTGTGTTCGGTGAGTACTTATCTCCACAATCATTTGATGACATCGACTTTTTCACTGGTACCTACAACACCATCCTCAATACGTGGAAGGTGGGACATTACGAAGTGGCACTGATGTCAGGGAACTTAACCCCGGCACACGAAGAAATTTTACAAGCACTGAAGCTTGATTATGCTTGCCTTAGCGAGGTCCCAGACTTATCTAAGCCAGGTTTGATCGTGATGGATATGGACTCCACAGCAATTCAAATTGAATGCATCGATGAGATAGCAAAGCTCGCAGGAGTCGGAGAGTTAGTTTCTGAAATAACAGAGCGTGCGATGCAAGGCGAGCTCGACTTTGAACAGAGCCTACGCCAACGCGTTGGGGCACTGAAAGGTGCGGATGAGTCGATACTGGAGCAAGTGCGCCAGTCATTACCATTCATGCCAGACTTGGTTGAGCTAGTGAATACTCTGAATAAACTTGGCTGGAAGACGGCGATTGCATCGGGTGGTTTTACTTATTTCTCAGACTACCTGAAAGATACGCTTGATCTTGACCACGCTCAGTCAAACACGCTAGAGATCGTCAATGGTAAATTGACGGGTGAAGTATTAGGCGATGTTGTTTCCGCACAGACCAAAGCGGATATCTTGGTAGAACTTGCTGAAGAGTATGAACTGGAACTGCATAACACCGTTGCCGTGGGTGATGGTGCCAATGACTTGGTTATGATGGGTTCTGCCGGTTTAGGGATTGCTTACCATGCAAAACCGAAAGTTGAACAACAAGCTCAAACTGCTGTGCGTTATGCTGGCTTAGGTGGGGTGCTTTGTATCTTGTCAGGTGTATTAGCTAAGCAGCAAAAAATTAGCTGGCAAGCGAAGCCTTAGTCATATTTAGGGCGGTATAACGGATACAAAAAAGCAGGTGATGAGCCTGCTTTTTCTATTTTTAAATCCGATAAGTCGACAAACCGGTAAGTTGATCTGGTTATTTAGTGCGAGAGTTCTAATCGAATCAATACTTCATCGGTAATGTCTTCTATCTCACCATAACCAATAAAAGCGGTGACCTCACTCTCTAACTTCTTCGCTTGGTGCATACTGATGCGCGAAAGCTCGGCTAAGTCTGATTGGAACAAACTTGTTAATGGATTAAAGATAGGGGCGGTAGTGACTCGCAGTACATACACATCACCCAGATCTTGTGCCTTCTTAATGAACGAGATACGTTCTTTCGTAGATGCAAAGTCTTTCACCAACTTCGTATGTACAGATTGAATCTTGTTACCAAACTTTATCGCAGCAATGTATACGTCATGATGTTTTGGCTCTGCACCTTCAATTCTTTTCAGTGGCTCAGCTAATAGTGAATTAGAGTGACCTTTGAAAATCGGTTCCAGTGAAAACTTTTGGTTGTGCCCAAGTTTAGCGAGTAACGCTAGATGCTTGTTCAGCGGGAAGTTCACACCAATGAGCTTACAACGCAACGTTGAGCCCGGCTTATCAATGAAAATTGGATTACTGACCATTTTGTTAAGCAAAACAGTGTGCAGTGATTTAAGCAGTGAATCGGTGGGCAGTATTTCTTGCTTCTTATTTAGCTTACTTTGGTTCTGATCGATAAGCCCATTGAGGAAGGCGATGGTACGCATTGTTTTTGCATTCTCGGTGATAACCAATTGAACATTGCAACCGTTCGGGCTTACACGAATTACATGGTAAGGCACTGTGCTTAATGGCAAGTTTTTATCATAGAGTTGCAGTTCATTAAAATTCACCACAACCGGATCATCAATCTTGAGTACCATTGGGTGTTCAAGGGTAATGCTTAGGCCACGTTTTGATATGTCTACAGTGTGTCCATTTATTGTTGGGCTATCTTGTGATGTGAGTTGAATTGGCGATTTAAAGCTATATCTCGGTTCTTTACGACGACTTTGGGAATCAAAGTAGATACTTTGAATGTTCCCCACCACCGTTCGAGGATGGCGAAAGCGATTAAGGTCACTGCTTGGAATGCGTGGTTTTTCACTTAATAGGTAATCGGCAGCACTTTCGTGATCACCGATCTCTTGCAAGATACCGCAATGAGTCAGTTGCGCAGAGCTTTGAGCAAGCGTATCTGAATGCTCAGCTAAGGCTTGTCGCTCAGCGTCGGATAATTCGAAAACCGAGAATTTGAACGCCTTCCAACTTTTACGTTTACCGCCGATGTGCCAGAACAGTTGCCTCTCTTCACGAGAAGCTTCAGGCAGCATCATCGAGTAGAACAAGGTCTTATTTTTATGTTCATGGGTAAAAGAGTAGATAACGTTACTGGTTCCCTTCACGCCAGGCTTAGCGAGTAAGTTCATACGTTGTTCGTTGAACAAAGTACCCAGAGCCTGTTGGTTACGCTCATCATGCCAGTATTGCCATTGGGGATGATTGTTATCCGTGAGCAGCGCGAGCTTCAACTCACTACCACTGAAGAATAGAGGGAGATTACAGGTGTACTTTAGATAGGTGTGTTCAATACCGCGAGTTCGCGTTCGAATGAGCCTATCTTGATTCTCATGGCTGGTTTTCTTGCTGACACTATTTAGAGATTCATCGAGTAAACGAGCCACACTCGTTGTATCGCTGATTCTCATGCATCTTAAAAATTTGACTGCATTGTTCTCGTAGGATTCATCAATACCCAGAATACGAAATTCAACCGCCTCATTAACATCGGCTTCTAGTGACTTCTCAACAAGCTCAGTGAATTTAACACTGATGATTTCCCCTAGGTTGTATTTAAACGCCCTTGGTACCTTGAACTTTGCACCCGACGGAGAAATATCAACTGTCACACCATGTAGGCTTTGTCCTTTAGGCGTGGTGATTTCAACCTGTGAGCTAATCTTGAGCCTGTTTTCTTTGCGTTTTAAATCGTAACCGAGGTTAATGGCTTCTGCTTCATAGGGGCTATCAGCGTTAGTGATATCGTGGTCATCTTGAGAGGATGTTTTAACAATATTACGAAGAGGTTGAATGCGAGGTGTCATCACTAACTCCCACACGCCCTCGGTATAACCTTTAAATTTTTTAGTACCACGTTGATACGCGTTCAAAGCTATGTCATCAAGCCAATGTTTACGCTCGTCTAGCGTGAATTGATGACATTCATTATCAATACGCCCGCGTAAATCAATGCTCTTTGTGCACGGAGCCATGATACGATTCAGTTCCATTTTAACGAGCAGTTTTAGAGACGGTGATTCGCCTTCTGTCATTTGAGAAAGAAGGAATTCGAAATCTTCGGCATGGTAGGCCGGAATAAGTCGTTCTGCTACAGATAGAATTTCAGATTGCTGCATACTTTTCTTGTTAGAATGGATGGTGCGTTATTGTTATCGACGAGTTGTATTTGATCTTTAGGTATTCGTGGCCCTACTGCAACTTTTATTTTCACCTGTACGGTCAACGGGGTCACAAAATAGCAACATTTACCCGTTACTAAGCAAATTATTGAGGTTTTATGGCTAAGGCAAAGCGAGCTTATGTGTGTAATGACTGTGGTGCTGACTTTCCACGTTGGCAAGGGCAGTGCAATGCATGTGGTGCTTGGAACACGATTACAGAAGTTAGGTTAGCCGCTTCACCTCAGGTCGCGCGCAATGAACGACTAAGTGGTTACGCTGGTGGTGCAACTGAATCTTCGGTTCAAACGCTATCGGAAATCGACTTGCAAGAGGTCCCGCGCTTTAGTAGTGGCTTCAAAGAGCTTGATCGTGTACTTGGTGGTGGTGTTGTACCTGGCGCTGCGATTCTTATTGGTGGTAACCCTGGTGCCGGTAAATCAACCCTGCTATTGCAGACTATGTGTCAGCTTTCTTCCCAGTTACCGACACTTTATGTCACTGGCGAAGAATCTCTTCAACAAGTTGCGATGCGAGCATCTCGATTAGGGTTACCAAAAGAGCATCTCAAAATGCTCTCTGAAACCAATGTTGATAAAATCTGTCAGGTTGCAGAAAGAGAGCAGCCTAAGATCATGGTTATCGACTCAATCCAAGTTATGCATGTCGCTGACGTTCAATCGTCTCCTGGCAGTGTTGCTCAGGTGCGCGAATCGGCAACCGCATTAACGCGCTATGCGAAACAGAACAACGTTGCCGTGTTCCTAGTGGGACACGTAACTAAAGACGGTACCTTAGCGGGACCAAAAGTACTTGAACACATTATTGACTGTTCGGTGTTGTTAGATGGCGGAACGGACAGTCGTTTTAGAACCTTGCGCAGCCACAAGAACCGTTTTGGTGCAGTGAATGAGCTAGGTGTGTTTGCCATGACAGGGCAAGGACTAAAAGAAGTTAGCAATCCATCGGCTATTTTCCTGTCTCGTGGTGAAGAAGAAACCTCAGGCAGTTCAGTGATGGTGGTTTGGGAAGGGACGCGTCCACTTCTTGTCGAAATTCAAGCGCTGGTGGATTATTCGCAGCTGGCTAACCCGCGTCGTGTCGCTGTTGGTCTCGAGCAAAATCGACTGTCATTGTTATTAGCCGTGCTGCATAAACACGGCGGCTTACAAATGGCTGACCAAGATGTGTTTGTGAATGTCGTTGGTGGTGTTAAAGTAACCGAAACCAGTGCTGATCTTGCATTGGTAATGGCATTACTTTCGAGTTTCAGAGACCGCGCATTGCCAAAAGATGTGGTGGTTTTTGGCGAAGTAGGCCTTGCTGGTGAGATTCGACCTGTACCGAGCGGTCAAGAGCGCTTAAATGAGGCGTTTAAACACGGCTTCAAGAGAGCCATTGTACCAGCGGCTAACATGCCTAAAGGTGGCATTCCAGGAATGCAGATCCACGGTGTGAAAAAATTATCGGAAGCAATTAATGCTTTTGATGAGTTGTAATTGAGCTCACTTCAGCTACTCTATACAGCAGAAATTCAGTCTAACTTAAACGCTATTTTCGCTTTAAGTTAGCACTAAACTTAACAATCATTTAGATTGTTTCTTCAGATTGCCTTTTCTATATGTTAGAAAAAGGCAAAGTTTTTTAGTCCCAAATGCATGCAAAGCTATCAGTCCTCACAGATTGTGATATACTCTGCGCGCATTTTATATCCTATTAACAGAGTAAGACAATGGCAGATTTATCGAAATACAGAAACATTGGTATTTTCGCGCACGTTGATGCGGGTAAAACAACTACCACTGAGCGTATCCTTAAGCTAACTGGTCAGATCCACAAGACTGGTGAAGTACATGATGGCGAATCAACTACTGACTTCATGGAACAGGAAGCTGAGCGCGGAATTACTATCCAATCAGCAGCTGTAAGCTGTTTCTGGAACGGTCACCGTCTAAACGTTATCGATACTCCTGGACACGTTGACTTCACAGTTGAAGTATACCGTTCTCTTAAAGTACTTGATGGCGGTATCGGTGTATTCTGTGGTTCTGGTGGTGTTGAACCACAATCAGAAACTAACTGGCGCTACGCTAACGAATCAGAAGTATCTCGTCTGATCTTCGTTAACAAACTAGACCGTATGGGTGCAGATTTCTACAACGTTGTTGACCAAGTTAAAAACGTTCTAGGTGCAACTCCTCTAGTTATGGTTCTACCAATCGGCCGCGAAGATGAATTCGTGGGTGTTGTAGACCTTCTAAGCCGTAAAGCATACGTTTGGGATGACACTGGTCTTCCTGAAAACTACGAAATCACTGATGTTCCTGCGGACATGGTTGATGACGTTGAGCAATACCGTGAAGAGCTAATCGAAACTGCTGTAGAGCAAGACGATGACCTAATGGAAGCTTACATGGAAGGTGAAGAGCCTTCTATCGAAGACATCAAACGTTGTATCCGTAAAGGTACTCGTGATATCGCATTCTTCCCTACGTTCTGTGGTTCTGCGTTCAAGAACAAAGGCATGCAAGTTATCCTTGATGCTGTAGTAGATTACCTACCTTCTCCAACTGAAGTTGATCCTCAACCTCTAATGGATGAGAACGGCGAAGAAACAGGCAACCACGCTATCGTTTCTACTGAAGAAACTTTCAAAGCGCTTGCGTTCAAAATCATGGATGACCGTTTCGGTGCTCTAACTTTCGTTCGTATTTACTCTGGTAAATTGAACAAAGGTGACACGATCCTTAACTCATTCACAGGTAAAACTGAGCGTGTTGGCCGTATGGTTGAGATGCAAGCTGATGACCGTAACGAACTAACTAGCGCACAAGCTGGTGACATCATTGCGATCGTTGGTATGAAGAACGTTCAAACTGGTCACACTCTATGTGATCCAAAAGACCAAGTAACGCTTGAGCCAATGGTTTTCCCAACTCCAGTAATCTCTATCGCTGTATCTCCAAAAGATAAAGGCGGTTCTGAGAAAATGGGTATCGCGATCGGTAAAATGGTTGCTGAAGATCCATCTTTCCAAGTTGAGACTGACGAAGAAACTGGCGAAACTATCCTTAAAGGTATGGGTGAGCTTCACCTAGACATCAAGGTAGATATCCTTAAGCGTACTTACGGCGTTGACCTAACAGTTGGTGCTCCTCAAGTTGCTTACCGTGAAACTATCACTCAAGCAATTGAAGATAGCTACACGCATAAGAAACAGTCTGGTGGTTCTGGTCAATTCGGTAAGATCGATTACCGTATCAAACCAGGTGAAGCAGGTTCTGGCTTCAAGTTCAACTCAGTAGTTGTGGGCGGTAACGTTCCTAAAGAATTCTGGCCTGCAGTTGAGAAAGGCTTTGCTGGCATGATGGATAACGG
>NZ_JBFRVX010000202.1:0-1978 GCF_041475345.1 Vibrio sp. 10N.222.48.A3
AGTAAAGTATAGATTGTTGATTATTTAGAACCTAAATTTCACTTTCAAAGCGAATCAAAGCGAATCTAAACCGTGGAGGCTTATGTCATTCCCGCTAGAGCAATCTCCGTGCTTTCCAACGCCACCAAGCTAATTAAAGGAATCAAAGCGATCAGCGTTAACTGCATCCAATAGTTTCGAGCGGTGACGAGTAATTTGTAAATAAACCGTCAGAGATGAAGTGCTGATGGTTTTATTAGTTATTACATGATGTTAGATTTGAACCTATACTTGTTTTAACGGCATGCATTCAAAGCCGATTAATCAACTTGAATATCGAATTCATAACATTTGAAGGGAGAGTCAAATGGGAACAGTTTTTCGACGCAAAGCCTCGCAGCGCACTCAGTTTTTCAGGTCTAATTTAAAGTCCTGTGCAGTTATGCTGCCGCTTATTGTTTTACACCCCTCCGTTACTTACGCTTCTGGTACCCAATCAACTCCTGCTGTCACCGTTATTGAAACCACACAATTGGTTGGTTTTGGTGAAGCAAAATATCCAGCCGATTTTACTCACTTTGATTACGTTAATCCTGATGCGCCAAAGCAGGGCAAAGTGACCTATGGCAGCATAGGTACCTACGATAGCTTTAATCGATTCGGTTCCCGCGGCGTTGCTGCAAGTTATACCGGAGAGATTTACGATACCTTGATGTTTTCTCCGAGCGACGAGATTGATGCGTACTATCCATTGATTGCTTCAAAGGTTCGCTACGCCAGTGATTTCACTTGGATGGAAATCAACATCAACCCAAATGCTAAATTCCAAGATGGTAAACCAATCACGGCTCACGATGTTGCCTTCACCTTTGACAAGTTTTCGAAAGAAGGTGTGCCTCAGTATCGCGTGTATTACAAAGAGATTGAATCAGTAACGGCTGTCTCTGATTTGGTTGTTCGAATTGAGATGAACAAGCCAAACCGCGAGAAGCTGTTTAGCTTTGCGCAAAGCACTCGTGTGTTGCCGAAGCATTTCTGGAAAGACAGAAAGCTGTCTGAACCTCTAAGTGAGCCACCAGTAGGCAGTGGTCCCTATAAGATCATTAGCTATAAATCTGGGCAAAGTGTGACCTACGGCCTAGATGAAAACTACTGGGCAGCAGACCTACCAGTCAACGTTGGCCGTAATAACTTCAAGCAAGTGCAATACGATTACTACCGTGACGACACGGTAATGTTGGAAGCTTTTAAAGCAGGGGAGTTCGATCTTCGAACCGAGAACTCGGCTAAGTTCTGGGCCAACTCTTACACAGGCGCGAACTTCGATAAAGGCTACATCATTAAAGAAGAGATCAACCATGAGAAGCCTGAAACGACTCAAGGTTTTGTCTTCAATATTCAATCTCCTGTGTTCTCAGATCCTAAAGTTCGAGAAGCGTTAACCTATGCGATGGACTTTGAGTGGATGAACAAGAACATGTTCTATGGTCAGTACAAACGTACTCGTAGTTATTTCCAGAACACCGACTATGAAGCGAAAGGCTTACCAAGCGCAGCTGAAGTTGAATTGCTGTCTCAGTACAAAGATCAGATTCCAGCGCGAGTGTTTACCGAAGAATTCCAACCTTCAGTCACCGATGGCAGCGGCCGTATTCGTAGCCAAATGCGTACCGCTTTCAAACTGCTGAAAGAAGCGGGTTGGGTATTGAAAGACAAAGTGATGACCAACGAAAAGACCGGCAAGCCGATGTCATTTGAGTTGCTGATTTACAGCCCAACCACGGAACGTATCGCAACGCCGGTTCAAAAGAACCTTAAGCGCATGGGTATTGAGATGAAGATCCGTACCATCGATACGACTCAGTACATCAAGCGCTTGCGTGATCGTGATTTCGACATGGTGTCGTCGTCATTTTCCGCAAACCCTTACCCTAGCCCGAACTTAATGATCGTTTGGAACTCTAACTACATTGATTCTACTTACAATACTGCAGGTGTT
>NZ_JBFRVX010000203.1:0-6085 GCF_041475345.1 Vibrio sp. 10N.222.48.A3
TGAGCTCTAATCCCAGTTTGAAATCATCCCAAGCAGCACGCAACTCCCAACCCGTTAAGGTAGAGATGTCGACCAGCATCTTGAGTTTAGATGAATCGAGTTCTTCTAGCGTGGTATTTAAAATTGGCATCATTGCTTGATAGTCATCGTGTGTGAGTTTGCCTTTCGCTTTAAACACAACGATGGTTGCACCGCTAACACGTTCAATTCCAACCGATATTCCGTGACGTTCGATACTCATAACCTAGCCCTCATAGTGGAAACTAAAATTAGCTTAGAAGATTAAACAGCAAAGAGATGAGAGGCTTGCGTCAAAACGGACAGGCATCCAAACGAGTTTTAGTTACTGACCATTTAACGACGCTTAATCGCAACGACCGAGTAAGTGTGCCAATGTTTCATCCTACCTAATGAGGTGAGTGCTTGTTCGTCCCGTTCATTGAATCGTACTACCTCAAAACTCTTAAATAAACTTAAGACTTTGGCTTTCGTTAATGGGGTTGTTGGGGTTCGATAGCCATGTGCCCAACTGTCATCCACGCCCATGAAATCACCAGCAAACACGCCGCCTACTTCAAGGCTGTTTTCAATCCTTTGCCAAATTTCATCAAAACGGGTGGGGTCGGAAAAAAACAGACTCGAATTGGCAATCACTACGCCAGATTTCGGGTAATCATAATTTTCAAATCCACATTCAGATATATCGACCAAAGGCTTGCGACCAAATCTGTCTCGACATATAGCAATGGAATCAGGATTAATATCAAAACCATAGACTTGATAAGCTTGCTGCTCCAAAAAGGCGATGTCACTGCCTGTTCCACAACCACAATCAATCGCAACATTTAAGCCTGACTCATTCAGTTTGATTGCGAATTCAGTTCTCTTTAAATGAGGTTTGCTTAGTGCTTTTTGGTAATACTGACGCCAGATCTCTGAATGTTCACCCATGGCGCTTCTCCAACAGTCCACTTAGGCTTTGAACTTGCACGATACGTGGATGCTGTGACTTAAGTTCAACTCCTTCCGTGTTCAACCACACCGCTTTCAAACCCGCTTCAAGTGCTGGGTAAATGTCTTTCTCTAGAGTGTCGCCAACCATGGTGATGTCTTGTGGTACAACACCGAGCTTAGAAATAATGGCAGGATAGAACCCCGACTCGAACTTAGAAAAGCCAATGCTCGCCTTACAAAAGTAACCCAAGATAGATTGAGACAGGCCAACGCGCTCAAAGGCACGAATGATGTCGTCTTTACTGGAATCACCAGCATTGGTGGCAACGTAGACTTGATGATTTTTGGAGAGTTCAGCCAGTAATGCACGAGCACCACTCACTTCTTGTACCGTTTCCCAGTCACACATCTTCCCTTGTGCGTCTGGGAAATCGACCATCAGCGTATTGCCCCAGTCGAATAAGACTATTTCTGTTAATTCGATTAGCTTTGTCATCTTGCCTCCTGCATACGATGAATTATCTAATGTTCAAGCGAGCCTATAGAAACTTCTCGATAAGGATCTCGTCAAAGTACTGGTCGCCAATCTTACCGTGTTTCTTAGCCGTTCCGACAATTTCAAAACCTTGCTTAAGGTATACCGCTAACGCGCGCTCGTTGTCTGCTCTTACATAGGCGAACAGCTTTTCATAACCTTTGGCTTTGGCTGATTTGAATGTGTAGCCAAACAACTGCTTGGCAACGCCCTGCCCACGGCTATTTGCATCAACATAAGTGCCAATAATACCAACGTGGTCAAAGGCCTTAGTGTAACTAGCGAATGGTTCTACATTCTGAAAACCAAGCAACTGGCTTGTCGTCTCGTTGACTGCAACGCTAAATACACCGCACTCAGGGAACGACTCAATGAATGCCTTTTCTTCATCAACAGTAAAAGTCTGATCCAAGATCGTATAACGCGCTTCGATAATGATTGGATTCAATACATCAATAATGCCTTGTGCATCTTGTACCGCGACTTCTCTGATTGTTAAGCTCATACTTCTCTACCTTTTTATTGCTTTCGGCAAATTCTATCGCTATATGCCATCTCTTTGATAGGACAGAATGTTGTCGAAAGCGATATCGAAGTAGAGTTCGTAGCTATTTTGTTCAACATAGCCCAAATGTGGAGTCGCTGTGACGTTTGTTAAGGACAGTAGCGGTTCGGTGTCTGTTGTTACGGGCTCACAATCAAACACATCAATAGCGGCTGTTTTGGTCGGTACCTCGCGTAGTTCATGATACAGAGCCATCGGTTCGACTAACTCCGCGCGGCTGATGTTCACAAGCAGTGAGTTCGGCTTCATCAAGCTGAGGTCGTGTGCCGTAACACATCCTCTGGTCACATCATTCAAACGCAAATGCAAAGAAAGCACATCAACTTCTCGGAAGAAGTCTTGTTTGGTTGTTGCTGCTTCTAATCCATCCGCTTGTGCTTGATCACGTGAAGCTTGGCTGCCCCACACTACGACAGACATCCCAAATACTTGGGCATATTGTGCAATGCATTTTCCGATTTTTCCGTAACCCCAAATACCAAGCTTCAAGCCCTTCAAAGTTCGACCTAACCCTAACGAGCCTGAATCTTGCCACTGGTTTTGCTTAAGGTTTGACGCGTAAGTAGGAATGTGGCGCGATGCAGCCATAATCAACGCCCAGCATAATTCAGAGGGTGCGACTGGCGAGCCTCGGCCTTCTAACACGGTAACACCAAATCGTTCGCACATTTGCGGGTCGATATGGTTACTTACTTTGCCCGTCTGGCTAATCAGCTTGAGGTTTGGGAGCTGCGATAACAAAGATTCGGTGATCTCGGTTCTTTCACGAATGAGCACAATGGCTTCAAACGAGACTAACTTAATGGCGAGCTCTTGCTCTGAATAAGTCTGGGTAAATACCGTGACATCGTGTTGTTCGAGTTTGTTGAAGCAATCGAGGTCTTTAACGACGTTCTGGTAGTCATCCAATATCGCTATTTTCACATCACTCTCCTTGTGAATGTTAATCTTCTGGCGTTAGTCAAAAGCAGCCTAAGTGCCATGCCTAACGAATCAACACATCACTCGCTGGGACTTCACTATTGATAAACCACTTTGAAACGCTCCAACATAAGTAGCATGTCTTCACTTGGTGAGATCTTAAGCTCTTCACATTCGCGAGAGAAGAAGTTCCAGTGTGCTTCTCGCCACCATTCTAGTGTTTTGTCACCCTCGCCTTCAGCGGCAGCAAACTCAGCCGTCACTTCGTTGTATTTGCACAATAACACCGAGGTAATCTCTACAATGCAAACTGGTATGCCATCCCAATCAGTGACGACTTGCAAATGGCCCACGACAGGCATCGCTTCTCCTTCATGGCTATACCAATATTCAAGGCTACAAGATGCTTGCTTCTCACCTTTTAGTATCAGTTGCGCACAGAGGTTGGCGTTATATTCGTCGGCGCAGTAATAATCAGTACTAAAGGAGGTGTATTGTGAGGCAACGTCTGCTGGTAATGTGTTGAGGTAGCTCTCGAGATAAGCTTTGCTTCGTTCTTCCATGATTTTTCCAAATTCAATATAAGCTTCAGCCGATAAGTACTTATAGATTAAGCATCTGACTGCATTGAGAGTAACCTATCAAGTCGTGTTATTGCTGTAAACCGAGTGAATATCAAAATGTGGGCTGAGAAAGAAGAATATGGGTAGGATTTCGAGGCCAATACAAGAAGATCCCAAAAGTGAAAGAAGAGCCAAAAACACCTTTAGTGTGTGCTTTTAGCTCTGAATATCTCGTTAATAGTCGCTCGTAATTAGCAGGATATTAACGGTTCAAGAAGTCGACCGCTTTGTCTGGGAAGTCAGTAAACACACCATCGACTTTGACTTGGTTGTAGAAGACATCCAACATGCCATCAAAGTTATCAGCATAAGCTGGGATTCTTCCCGGATCAGCACGGAACGTGTACGGGTGAACATCTAAGCCCGCGTCTTTTGCTGACTTCATTAACGGTTTAATAATAATGTTATCTTTGGTTGATGCATCGTCCACCAACATTGGCTTCCAAGGGCCTATTCCTTCCGCATAAGTCGCCACTTTTTCCATGCCACCAGCTTCAAACATCCAGTCGTAACTGTACGGCGTTACTTTGTCACCTTGATACGTCATGGTTTCATTCCAATCTGTATAGGCCATCAACTGAACGAGCTTAAGATCCATTTCCATCGCAGGCATGAGTTCATCATTGATGCGTTGGAGTTCATTGGCGTCAAAACACTGCAAATACACTTTGTCGTCTTTTGATAGGTAACCATATTGATGCAAGGTCGCAAGCACAGCTTTGGAGATGTCTTTGCCTTCGTGACGATGGAACCAAGGTGCTTTAATTTCAGGATAGATGCCCACGTCATAACCTAAGGTCTTATTTAAGCCTTGGATCAGTTCGATTTCTTCTGCAAATGTAGCGACACGGAAATCAGACTGCCACATTGGGAAGCGCGTTGGGTACCCTGCCACTCTGTTGCCTTGTTCATCTAAGTTAAAGCCTTCGGTCACCTTTAATGACTTGATCTCGGCAAGCGTAAAATCAATCGCATAGTAACGGCCATCTGCTCGTGCACGGTCTGGAAAGCGGTCAGCAACATCAGTGACGCGATCTAAGTAATGATCATGCAAAACCACCAATTGGTCGTCTTTAGTCATCACTACATCTTGTTCGATGTAGTCGGGTTTCATCGCATAAGCGAGCGCTTTAGCGGGTAATGTGTGTTCAGGTAAATAACCAGAAGCGCCGCGATGCGCAATCACTAAAGGATCGGCGAACGTATTTGCAGATAAACTTAGGGCTAATAAGGTCAGAGACAGTGACGTTGTTTTCATTATTGTTTCCCTTGATAAAACAGAAGCTGGATATACCTGCCTCTGTTGTTATTAGTATGGTGTGGTTCAGCTAATAAACTACTGAGTTAGCGCTTCTTTTTCTCGTTCGAGATCTTTTTGCTTATGGTGCGCACGCTCACCGAGGAAGGCGTAAAGCAGACAAATTATTGAAGCAACACAAGCTCCGACCAAAATCATGAAGCCGCCATCCCAGCCGTAATGGTCAACCATGAAACCAAGCACCGCATTGGCAGCAACTGCGCCACCTAAGTAACCAAACAATCCAGTAAGACCTGCCGCCGTACCTGCCGCTTTCTTTGGTGCAAGTTCAAGTGCATACAAGCCGATTAGCATTACTGGACCATAAATAAGGAAGCCAATCGCAATCAGTGCCAACATATCAACCGTTGGGTTACCCGCAGGGTTCAACCAATACACCAACACTGCGACAGTTACGAGAACCATAAACAGGATCCCTGCTGGAGCGCGTCGACCTTTGAATAATTTATCTGAAATCCAACCACACAATAACGTGCCAGGAATACCTGCCCACTCATACAGGAAGTAGGCCCAAGAGGATTTATCTACAGAGAAGTCTTTCGCTTCTTTTAAGTAAACCGGAGCCCAATCGAGTACGCCATAACGGATAAGGTAAACAAACGCATTAGCAATCGCGATTGACCACAACAGCTTGTTAGAGAAAACGTACTTAAAGAAGATCTCTTTCGCCGTCATTTCTTTCTCATGAGACGTATCGTAGTCGTCTGGGTAATCATCTTTGTGTTCTTCAATCGGTGGTAAGCCGCAAGATTGAGGTGTATCTCTTACAGTAAACCAAACAAAGACAGCAACGAGAGTGGCAAAAAATGCAGGAACATAAAAAGCGGTTCGCCAATCGTCGTTAAAAGCCCACAGCCCCAACAAGAACATTGGGCCAATCAAACCGCCACCCACGTTGTGAGCAACGTTCCATACCGATACGATCTCACCACGTTCTTTTCGTGACCACCAGTGAACCATGGTTCGCCCACAAGCTGGCCAGCCCATGCCTTGAAACCAACCATTCAAGAACAGCAGGATAAACATCGCAGTGATGCTGCCTGTCGCCCATGGCATGAAGCCGAAGCAGAACATGACCAATGCCGACATTAACAAGCCACCGCTGAGAAAGTATCGGGGGTTAGAACGGTCAGAAACACTGCCCATTAAGAACTTAGATAAGCCGTAAG
>NZ_JBFRVX010000204.1:0-11810 GCF_041475345.1 Vibrio sp. 10N.222.48.A3
ATGCAAGCTCACTACGAGCAGCAACACCTTCGTTATCAATGTATTGATGAAGTTCAGTTAAAATCATACTACTTGCACCTCAAGTGCTTTTTGCTTACTGCCGATTTTCTTGAAGATGCGATACGTCACCACAAAACCACCAGCAATTGCCACCATCCACACAGCACTACTTACTGGGTGTACAGCGAAGTTTGCTGCTTGGTAATAGAAGGTCGCACCGAAGTAACCAAGTGCCATTGTCCAAACTGCGATGAAGCGGGCAAACGTCTGACCAAATTCACGAACATAAGCACCCATCGCTGCCACACAAGGTGTGTAAAGCAAGATTAGGATTAAGTAAGCAAACGCAGCGTGGCCTGATACAAACTTATCTTTCAAGTTACCAAAGATCGAAGTATCAACCTCTTGATCAGCAGCCACAGAACTAGAGTCAGACAAGTCACCAACTTCAATTCCTAATGGATCTGAATAGCTCAAACCAGCAAGGTTTTCAGGAATGGTCATTACAGCTTCTTCTAAACTTGCCGCTAGATCAAACTCAGCCGCTTCTTCATCAGAAGGTGTAGTGTATAAGCTATTTAGCGTACCAACCACAGCTTCTTTCGCAAAAATACCGGTAATGATACCAACCGTTGCAGGCCAGTTCTCTTCAGTAATTCCAATCGGTTGGAACACTGGAGTTACAACTTGAGCCGCTTTAGATAGCACAGAACTTTCACTGTCTTCGTTACCAAAACTGCCGTCCATACCTAATGAATTCAAGAAACTCAGAATTGCCACAACCATTACAATGGTTTTACCTGCGCCAAGCACGAAACGTTTCAGCTTCTGCCAAGTTTTCAGCATCACGTTTTGCACGGTCGGCAATTCGTAATCCGGCATTTCCATAACCAAGCTATCGCTGCTACCAGGATAGATAGTATTTTTAAGGAACAAGCCCGTAAACACAGAAGCCAGAATACCCATGATGTACAGAGCGAACACAACGTTTTGTCCAGCACCAGGAAAGAATGCAGCAGCAAACAGTGCGTATACAGGTAGACGAGCACCACATGACATAAACGGTGCCATTGATGCGGCGAGTTTACGTTCGCGCTCTTGGTCAAGAGTACGAGTTGCCATGATAGAAGGTACGTTACAGCCAAAACCCAGAACAAGTGGTACAAATGCTTTGCCCGGTAAGCCAATCTTCTGCATCACTTTATCCAGTACAAATGCGGCACGCGCCATGTAGCCTGAACTTTCTAGTACCGCTAAGAATAGGTAAAGAGCAGCGATTACCGGAATAAAGGTCGCAACCGTTTGGATACCGCCACCAATACCATCAGCAAGAACGGTGACTAGCCAAACCGGTAAGTGACCATCTAATAAGTGATGTCCGCCATCAACTAATATTGCGCCAACACCAATATCGAAGAAGTCGATAAACGCGCTACCGATATTGATAGAGAACATAAACATTAGGTACATGATGACGAAGAAGAAAGGAATCCCGACCCATTTATTCAAAATGAATTGATCGGCTTTCTCTGTGAAATTACGGCTCAGTTTGCCTTCGCTGCGACGAACTCGTTTACAAAGTTCATGTAAGAAAGTGTATTTAGCGTCAGCAACAGCAAGATCAATATCGAAATCGGCACCAAGACGCACACTATCAATTTGAGTGCGAGTTTGTGGGGCCAAACCATTCAATACCAAGTAATCATTTTCTAAAGCACGAATCGCTAGCGCTCGGTGAGATACGTCAGCATCATCAAATTGTGAATCAACAGAAGGAATAAGAGCTTCTAACGCGGCATCGTAATCAATAGAGATAGGATCAAGACTCACCCCTTGAACCAGAAGCTTATGCAAACGCTCTTTAAAACGAACCACTTGCCCTTTATCGTTTGCTGACAAGCTTAGAACCGGGCAACCTAGCTCTTTTTCTAGAGCCTTAAGATTAATCACCTGACGCTCACGCTTTAATACATCCATTTTGTTCAATACAACGATCATTGGGCGACCCAACTCTCGCAATTGTAATGTCATGTATAAGCTTCTTTCCAAACAGCTAGCATCAACAACATTGATGATCACGTCCGCTGGGTGAGTAAGCACGGCGCGTGATGCAATCGACTCATCGATACTGTTTGCATCATTGCCACTGTCTAGTGCATAAATGCCTGGTAAATCCGTTAACTGAAATTGATCACCAGCGTGCGAATATAAACCGGTTTTCTTTTCTACGGTCACACCAACCCAGTTACCAACGTGCTGTTTTGCGCCAGTTAATGCGTTAAATAATGTTGTTTTACCACTATTAGGGTTACCAACAGTAAGAACTTGATAATCCATTTAGATAACCTCGATTTGTTCTGCAATGCTTTCACGAATGGCTATAGAAACACCTCTCACTTCAACTTGAAGCGGATCACCCATAGGTGCACGACGGATAAGTGTCACCTCGGTTTTTGGCAACATGCCCATAACCATTAGTTTTTTTCTAACGTCTGGTGTTAAACCTGTAAGTGCAACAATAGAAGCCGCTTTTCCTTGCTCTAGTTGTGAGAGTTTCATAAGTACCCAGTTCGAGATTGATAATGAGAAAGATTGTTATTACCGACATAATACACGCACATACCCACAATTCTATTGTGTGAAATCAATGTTTTCGAAAATACACTCTCGTAAATTTCGTTAAAAACGTTTACGTCAAAAACGTCACTTTCAACAATTAGTGGGGACTACCTTACTAGTACGCGTCAACCAGAAAACAATAAGACAATAATAATCAACAACTTATAATAATGTCGGTTTTCTCACAGTCATCTGTCGTTAATTTTATAAGCAAAACAAGTCGCTACCCGTATAGTTACTCCATCGAAGAGAAACTCTTTCTCTTTAATTTTATTCCAGAGGTGATGTGGCTTGCCATATCACTCCGGCAGCAAGCGAAGGTGTCATTGGCACCCGTGGTATAGTCCCCCCGGCTATACCACGATATTTTTTTTCTTCCTTTTGTTTTAACCCAAAAACCTTTTTAAACTCCCCCAACTATCGTTATATCTCGTATCTCGTATCTCGTATCTCGTATCTCGTATCTCGTATCTCGTATCTCGTATCTCGTAGAAGCATAAAAAAGCCCCAACACGAATGTCGAGGCTCAAAGTATCTTTATCTATATTGTTACTGGACGTCCCTAGCTCACTGCTCTTCGTTGTTTTCAGCAAACTTAGATGGCGACATGCCAAAGTGATGTTTAAACCTTTGACTGAAATAGGAAGGGTCATTGAAACCAGAATCAAACGCGACGTCTGAAATCCTCTCTCCCGCAAGTAGCCGCTCGCACGCATGCTCCAAACGTACTTCATTCAAATGCTCTTTAAAGGTCTTGTTATAAGCCGATTTAAAACGTCTCTGTAAGCTTCTCTCTGACATGAACAAGTACTTAGCAGCATTTGCAGTACTGAACTCTGCATCGGCGTAGTTTTCACTTACAAGCTGTGACACTCTGTTTTTCCACTCTTGCTCAGCACTTAACCTTTGTTGCTCCGTCGCTGAAACTGTAAGTTTAATGGTCTCAATCTGTTCAATTGTGCTAGCTTCCAAATTATCTAACACTTGATATTCAATCGGCCACGAAAGCTGCACCTTATTTTGAGAGTCCGAGACAAAAGCATTCAGTTCACCACCGCTCTGGTTCATCAATAATGGCAACTTTTCGATGTTTAGGTCGGTCGATTTTCCAGTATTGTCATTAATGCTTGAAGTCAATTTAGGGAAAGGCATTCCATGGTCTCGGATCGTCACAACAAGGTGCCCTTTAACCTCTTCAACCAATACCACCATACTCTGTGACTTAAAATTTCTCTTAATGATGCTAGCGACTAGACTGTTGAAAATAATATCAAGATTAAAATACAGCAAGGAGACGTGTCGTTGTTTAGTGTCAACTTTAATATCCAGTTCAATACCAGCTTTGGCTAAATCGTCCTGCCAAGCTTTGAGTACAGCTTCTAAGATTAAAATTATATCGTAACAAACCTTTCCCTTCCCTTGTGGCGTGTTACTCAACTGAGCCAAGCCATTTTTCAATGTCAATATTGGCGACTTACCTTGTTCATCATTCCAATTTGGGATCATAGCTGCGATATGATTAACTTCAGAAGAGAGTTCATTAGCAGTATGTGTGACAAGAGCACTCTTAACTGACAACTGTTTTTTAAGCTGTTGATTAGTCGTTAGTAGTATTCGGCTTTGATGCCTCAGTTGATCTGTCTTTAATGCAACTTGCGCCTTTAAGTGCCTGTTGGCGAAAGTGACGTAACGTGATCGCCAAAAAACCAAAGCAGTCACTACACAGATAAGTAATATAAGAGAGCTTGCTGCTGCCCAATTACTCAGATACCAAGGTTCCGCAATAGAGAAGCTTTGGTTCGTTGACGTAAAGCGATAATGGGAGTCCTTAACGGGTTTCACTTCCAACGTATAGTCCCCAGGAAGAAGGTGATCGAGTGTTAGTACCCCCCCTTCAAACTCACTCCAAGGTTCATTGTCGCTTAGTCGATACTCCATTGCAGGCGTGTATGTCGCTGGTAAAATTCCAATCTTAAAACCGATTGATGAGCCATAAGGAATTTCATCTAAATCAGCCGTCTTGCCACCAAGTGATACTATCTGATGGTCGACACTTATCTTGCTCAGCAATGCACGGCTATGAGGTGTTGTTGATACCAATAGCTCATTAGCTAATGCACTCACCACGCCATATCTTGAGCCGAAGATAAGCCTAGTAGACTGGCTACCTTCGCTGTAAAACGGAGCACACGCACCTGCAGCCAATTCATTGGTGATCAAGCCAAATGGTGAGCCGATATGTTTATGCAGTTGCCCATCCAATCCGTAATAGCTAATACCTTTCGAAGAGCCTAACCACATCCCATTATCGTCGCTAATTAAACATTTAGGACTGATATTTTCCTCAACAAGAGTGACCTCTTGAATAATAGAACTGTTATTAGGGATTCGATACACACCATAGCTACTCGCAAACCACTGGGATCCATCTTTTGCTTTTTCAATATCGACCACTTTGCCAAGCCGCTCGCTTGAATGACTAAAGCTAATTCTCTCATCAAGAAAAGAGTAGAATCCGTGATCAGTACCAACATAAATACGACCTTGTAAACCTATATTGAGAGCGGTGATCTTTGCTGGCAAAAATTTATCAACTAACCAGTCGGTGCCATAACTGGTCAACTTATTGGTTTCGATAGATAACGAATAAAGGTTTTGTCCCGAGGTCATCCAAAGCATGTTATCCGCTTCAAATGCAAAGTTTTCAACGGGTACACCTTCAATCGCTCTTGGTAGATCGACCTTTTCAGCCTCTAACGTATCAGTATTGAAACTAAGAATACCTTCTGCAGTCGCCAACCAAATTGAAGAACCAAAGATCTCAAAATCCTGTACTGGGTTAGAGTAAACACGAACGGGGTTATCTTCACTTTGAGAATCAACCAAATAGAGCCCCCTGGAAGAAGCAACCCAAGACAGTTGATCGCGAACAAGCTGTACTTTGTTTATCACCACACTACTCGAATGCATCCCCATTCCCGTTAATGGCGTTCTTGAGAATGTCCTGCTGAACAGTGAAAAGTATCGAATTCCGTTATTGGTCGCGACCCACATTCCACCAGCATGGTCGTTAATTAACGAATATATTTTTTCACCCGGTAACGAAAAGTCTTGATTATCGGCTTGTTCAAATCGTGTAATTTTCCCTGTAATAAAGTTGTAGCTGATAAGACCATGCTCAGTCCCAATCCAGTATTGATCGGTTGTTTCAGCGAGAGAAAGAACATGCGAACCACGCACCCACCTTTCTTTCTTAGGATTTGCAAGATCTATAATCACTGCACCATTCAATGTACCAATGACTAACTCACGTCTTGCCATCGAAAAATACAGCGTCTCTATATGATTTTTTTCTGATGCACCGATATGAGTAAATTCTTGGCTATCAGAAAGGTACACTCCGGAACTGGTCGCAAGCACCCATTTTGACAGCACCCGCTCAGCATCGTTAATCGCAATATCGCTGCTATTGTTATGCCGATACAATTTTAGAAGCGAGTAAGTGCTAAATTCTAAAGATTGAGTATTGTACGTATAGAAATTACTGCCATCTGTAACCCAAATATAATCACCGGAAGCACCGATATTCGCGATCTCAGCCCCTGGGCTTAAACTAAATGCAAGTGCGTTGCCGATTCCTGGGCTATGTCGGTACACCTCATTATCAAAGAAAGTCCAAAACTCATCGTTAAGAAACGCGACTTTCTCTGAAGAGTTCCATAGCATTCTTCACCGTCAAGCGATGGCTGGCAGGGAATAATAGATGGCCGGATACCAACCTAAAAAACGCAAAATGACAGCTGAGATTAATGTTGTACCTTACATCGACGTTATGCTTGTTTTACTGATCATTTTTATGGTGACTTCACCGTTTGTTACTCAAGGCGTAGATGTTGAATTGCCTCAAGCTTCAACTGCCAAATCTGCACAAGATCTATTGGGTGACGACAACGCGAGTTTCATTATCGTTGAAGTGAACAAAGATGGTGAGCTTGGTTTGAGCGTTAATAACGAAGAGGTTCAGCGAGGCTTGTCTCTGGAAGATATTATCGTCCGAGTGAAGGCGGAACTGTCTCTGAACCCAAATTCTCCAGTGGCGGTTGGCGGTGATGCTGCAACGCCTTACGCTGAAGTGGTTATCTTACTTGATGAATTAAGCCGTGCAGGTGTGCCAAAGGTTGGCCTTTTAACGGATATAAGGGAATAGCTCCGTAGCATTCATGAAAGCGAATAATAAAAAATCCAATAATTTTAGATCACCGCTTCTTATTTCTCTTGGGCTGCACGTCGTTTTATTCGTTGCGCTCATTTGGGGAGCGGATTTCACCATGTCAGAGCCAAAGCCTACAGGGCAGATGGTTCAAGCTGTGGTGATTGATCCTCAGTTGGTTCGCCAGCAAGCTCAACAGATTCGTCAACAAAGAGAAGCGGCGAGCAAAAAAGAGCAAGAGCGTTTAGATAAACTAAGACGTGAAAGCGAACGACTTGAAAAAAATCGTAAAGCTGAAGAAGAGAACATTCGAAAGCTGAAAGAAAAGCAAGCTAAAGAAGCCAAAGCGGCTCGCGACGCGGAAAAGCGTCGAGTTGAAAATGAAAAGCAACGTAAAGTTGAAGAGGCTCGCTTAAAACAAGAGAAAAAGAAAGCCGCTAAAGCAGAAGCTGATCGTAAGTTGAAAGAAGCCGCGGTTGTGAAAGCAGAAAAAGAACGCAAGGCAAAAGAAGCGGCCATTGCTAAAGCTGAACAAGAACGCGTGGCGAAAGAAAAAGCCGCGAAAGAGGCCGCTGAAAAAGCTCGTAAAGAAAAAGAAGCCGCTGAGCGTGCTGAGAAACAACGTATAGCGAAAGAGAAGGAAGCGGCAGCCGCAGCAGAAAAAGCCCGTAAAGCGAAAGAAGCTGCAGCAAGAGCGGAGAAAGAGCGTAAACAGCAAGAAGCGGCGTTGAACGATATTTTTGCTGGGCTTGAAACTGAAGCGACTCAAAACTCTTCAGCTAGACAACAATTTATTAGTGATGAAGCGCAGCGTTATGGTGCTATCTATACTCAACTCATTCAACAAAACTTGTTGTTAGAAGACAGCTACAGAGGTCGTTCATGTCGAGTAAACCTAAAGCTTATTCCAACGGGATCTAATGCGATATTAGGTAGATTGAGTATCTTAGATGGTGACAGTCGCTTATGTGCGGCAACGAAGCGTGCGGTAGCACAAGTGCAATCTTACCCGTTACCTAAGGACCCAGACATTATAAAATCACTGAAAGACATTAACTTAACTGTATCACCAGAGTAAAAGGACGAACTTGTGTTAAAGAAACTATTACTGAGTTTTGTTTTCTTAATAGCTACAAGCAGCCAGTTTGCCCATGCGGCACTGGAGCTGGTTATTACAGATGGTATTAACTCTGCACGACCTATCGCTATTGTTCCTTTCCGTTGGGAAGGCGCAGGACCATTGCCGCACGATGTGTCAGCAGTTATCGCTTCTGACTTGCAACGCAGTGGTAAATTCAGCCCAGTTGCGACAAGTAAAATGCCTCAAACGCCTTACAGCGAAACCGAGGTGAATTTTGATGCTTGGACTAACCTAGGTGTTGATTCACTGCTAACCGGTAGCATCACTAAAAATGCCGAAGGGCAGTATGTGGTGAACTACCAACTGATCGACATTGTTCGTGGTCAACTGACTAAAGGGCAAAGCCGTGCACTAAGCGATGAAGGCCAATTAGTACTTTCTAAAGATCATGTGCTGTTCAACAAGAAAGCGACAGTGCCTGGTAAACGCTTGAGAGAGTACGCACACCGAATCTCTGATTTAGTGTATGAAGAGCTAACGGGTGAGAAAGGGGCGTTTCTAACGCGTATTTCTTACGTAGTTGTGAACGACAAAGACAAATACCCGTACCAGCTTCGTGTTGCTGACTACGACGGCTTTAACGAGCGTTTGGTGCTTCGTTCTAAGCAGCCTCTTATGTCACCAGCATGGTCGCCAGACGGTAAGAAGCTTGCGTATGTGAGTTTCCAAAATGGCCAAGCTGAAATATTCATAATGAATATTTATACGGGTGAGCGCGAGAAAGTGACGTCATACCCTCGTCATAATGGTGCGCCAAGATTCTCGCCAGATGGTAAAACATTGGCGTTGGTATTGTCGAAAACAGGCAGTCTTCAGGTGTACACACTCGACCTTGCTAGCCGTAAGCTGACTCAAATTACCCGCGGTCGTTCTAACAATACTGAACCATTTTGGCACCCAGATGGCAAGTCTCTAATTTTCACATCTGATCGTGGTGGTAAACCACAGATTTATAATGTAAATTTGTCAAATAATTCGACATCTCGTATTACTTGGCAAGGTAGCCAAAACTTAGGTGGCCAGATCACCCCTGACGGACGATTCCTGATTATGGTTAATCGCAGCAACTCGGGTTTTAACTTGGCTAAACAAGATTTGGAAACTGGTGCGGTTCAGGTGCTAACAAAAACATTGTTAGATGAATCTCCAAGTATTGCACCGAATGGAGGTATGGTTATCTATAGCTCTATTTACAACAAAACAAACGTACTATCGATGGTTTCTATCGATGGTCGTTTTAAGGCTAGATTACCAGCAACGAACGGACGCGTAAGAGCGCCTTCGTGGTCACCGTTTCTCTAGTCGATTTGATACATTCTTTTAGCTATTGATAGTGTTAACTATTGTGGCATTTAACTATCTATAGCACTTAGTCGCTGTAGAAACTAAGTTTGATAACGTAAGGAAAAAAAGATGCAACTTAACAAAGTTCTTAAAGGCTTGATGATTGCACTACCAGTGATGGCAGTAACGGCATGTAGCTCAACTGATGAAGCAACTTCTGCAACATCTGGCACAGAAAGCAACCAAACAACTTCAGGTTCAGAAGGCAACGTAGATACAACTGTTGTAACGCCAATTGACGCTAACGGTCAACTGTCTGAGCAAGAGCTTAAAGAGCAAGCGCTACGCGAAACTCAAACAATCTACTTCGCATTCGACAACTCTACTATCGCTGGCGACTACGAAGAAATGCTTGCAGCTCACGCAGCATACCTAGTTAAGAACGTTGATATGAACGTTACTGTTGAAGGTCATGCTGATGAGCGCGGTACTCCTGAGTACAACATCGCACTTGGTGAGCGTCGTGCACAAGCTGTAGCGAAATACCTACAAGCTCTAGGTGTTCAAGCAGACCAAATCTCTATCGTAAGCTACGGTGAAGAGAAGCCACTTTTTCTAGGTCAATCTGAAGACGTGTACGCTAAAAACCGTCGTGCAGTACTAGTTTACTAATTTCAGTAGGCTATATAATTGAGGAATTGCCTCATGTTCAGTAACACAAAGCGAGTCATTTTGCTTTCGTTACTGGCAAGTGCAGCGAACACTACGTTCGCTGCACCAGCTCCAGTATCCGATCTCAATAGCACCGCAACAAATTCATCATCTTCCTCTCGATCAGCATCTAACGAATCAGATATTGAGCGTTTAGAGCGCTTGCTTCAAAATCGTAATCTCGTTCAGCTTCAAATGCAGCAGCAAATCGACGATATGTCACTGGAGATCAGTGAACTTCGTGGTGAGTTGGAGCGAAACAGCTACGATATGAAACAAATGCTCGAGCGCCAACGTGAATTGTTCATTGAACTGGATCGTGTGAGAGGCGAGGTGAAAGCAGCAGGAACAGCAACGGTAGCAGTAGCAGCGAGCGAAGGCTCTAAGGATGCTTCTGGTACGTTCAGTACTGATGTTGATGAGCAAACAGCTTATCAGAATGCTGTAGATATGATTCTAAAGCAGCGAGACTACACGGGTGCTATTGCAGCATTCCAAAAGTTTCAAAAAGACTTCCCAGACTCGACCTTCACGCCTAACACCCATTATTGGTTAGGTCAGCTTTATTTCGCTAAAAAGCAAGATAAGGAAGCTGTGAAGAGCTTTGCCGCTGTTGTGTCATACAAAGACTCCAACAAGCGCTCTGATGCTCTGGTTAAGCTTGGTGACATAGCTACGCGTAACAACAACGCGACGCAAGCTAAGAAATATTACCAGCAAGTTGTAACCGAGTATCCAAACAGTGCTTCGGCTAAAGTGGCTAAAACCCACTTGTAAACAAAATAGGGGTGCTCAGGTACCTCTTTTTTATATCTGATCACTTTCGTTTTGTGTCTACTTCTCTTCTTTGTAATGCCAACGCATCGCTTTGTTTATGCGTTTTAAGCATTAGTTAGTCATCGCTTGAAACCAATCCTTTTTGATCCCAATCGCTGTCCTGTGTAGAATACTCTAATTCTCGGAAGAAGTTGCGTAGAGCAAGAGCAATGAGTCATATACTAGATAAAATCGATACAGTTTACCCGTTTCCGCCTAAGCCAGTTCCACTGAGCGACGCTCAGAAGCAGGCCCACATCGCAAACATCAAAACACTACTTCAAGAAAAAGATGCAGTTCTAATTGCACACTACTACACAGATCCTGAAATTCAGGCCCTAGCTGAAGCAACTGGTGGTTTTGTTGGCGATTCATTAGAAATGGCTAAGTTTGGTAACCGCCATTCGGCAAGCACTTTGATCATCGCTGGCGTTCGTTTTATGGGGGAGTCAGCAAAGATTCTTACACCTGAAAAACGCATTCTAATGCCAACACTAGAAGCTGAATGTTCTCTTGATCTTGGCTGTCCTGCAGACAAGTTTACAGAATTTTGTGATGCTCACCCTGACCATACAGTGGTTGTATACGCGAATACCTCTGCGGCTGTTAAGGCTCGTGCAGACTGGGTAGTTACGTCGAGCATCGCTCTAGAAATCGTTGAAAGCCTAGACGCTGAAGGCAAACCCATTATTTGGGGTCCAGACCGTCACCTAGGTTCTTACATCGCAAATCAAACTGGCGCTGACATGCTGCTTTGGCAAGGTGAGTGTATTGTTCATGACGAGTTCTCAGCTGATGCTTTGAAGAAAATGAAATCAGTATACCCAGAAGCGGCTATTTTGGTTCACCCAGAATCACCAGCAAGCGTGGTTGAACTGGCTGACGCTGTTGGTTCAACAAGTCAACTGATCAAGAAAGCAAAAGAGCTGCCTCATCCACAGATGATTGTCGCGACTGACAAAGGTATCTTCTTCAAAATGCAGCAACTGGTTCCTGAAAAAGAACTGATTGAAGCGCCGACAGCAGGTG
>NZ_JBFRVX010000205.1:0-5505 GCF_041475345.1 Vibrio sp. 10N.222.48.A3
CTACTGTTCGAGTAACTATTCAGCTGGAAAAAATAGGTTTGAACGCGATTTAGAGAAAATGGTGAGCCTGAATGTTTCTGACAAAGCCGAAGGTAAAACAGGTAAATTTGGATTAGGCTTTAAGAGTGCACTATTGCTTTCAGACACACCACGTATTGTGAGTGGTGATATTTGTGCCGAAATTCAAGCAGGGGTTCTACCCAAAATACCAGAAAAAGCACTAATGGCATCGTTGACAGAAGCCACAGAAAGGTACGCGTTCAATAATCAAATTCCAACTCTGATTCAACTACCAAATTGTAAAGTACCAACAGAACAATTAGCGTCGATTCTAAGGCGCTTTGAGAGTAGCGCGGGCCTTTTAACAGTGTTCTCTCGCCATGTTCGCCAAATTAATATTAACGGTAAGCGTTTCGAATGGATGGGTGCAGCCGTTAACAATCTGCAGGGGGTAGCAATTGGTGACGTCAAACTGCCAACAAATAAGGCCACTCAAGGCGAAGTAAACCTTCGAAGCAGTAAGGTACTTTCGGTGACGACTGCTTCTGGCCAGTTTATATTTGCGTTAGATAAAAGTGGCTTGGTTTCTTTGGAGGACCGAAAGAAGCTAAGTAGCTTCTGGGTACTCAACCCTATTGATGAAGAACTCAAACTAGGCTTTTGTATTAATGCTCAATTTTCGGTAGACATAGGTCGGTCTCAGTTAGCGGTTGATAATGATGACAACATTGCGTTGGCTAAGCTGCTAGGGCAGGAGCTTACTGTGGCCTTAGAGGAAATGTATCAGAGATCATGCCAGTATTGGGATGAGTTTGCAGAGGAACTGGGACTAGGTGAAAAAGCAACATTTACTGGTTTCTGGCGAACGGTTTGGAATGTAATTACGACACAATGGCCCAATCAACTAGGTGATCATAGTTCGAAAGCTGAATTGATAAAGAGTATGTTCACTTGCTCGAATGGCCTTATTGATTTCTATAAACGTCATCCAGCACTTCCGACGAAACTTGCTGGTGAAGAAAGTAAACTAATCGATCTGAAAAGTGTTGAAATTGGAGCAGGACGTTTGCTCAGTGCTGTATATTCTTCTCTATCTGGGCATGAGCGACTATCTAGGTTATCTGAACAAAATCGAATCGTTTCTAATGAAGTTTTTGATGTGCTTGAGCGAATAGGATTTTCACCACTTAGTGGTAACCTAAAAAAACTGGAATTAATTGAACTCATTAAAGACGATCTTCCGAATTATGAAGTTCCACCTACAAAAGCGTCTTATTACGGTCGCTTGTTCGACGGTAACTTTGAAGAGCGAATCTCAAAGTCTAATGCCACCATATCAGAGACACGAGAATTAAAAGAGCATTTCTCGCAAATGCGTTTTTTGAACAACAATAAGATTGGCGTTTATGTTCCATCTAACAAGTTGCTATTTAAGGGAGTAAACGAATACAGCTTATTGAATCGTTTTGCACCAACCACTTCGATTCTCAGCGAGGAATACGACAGTGATGGTGAAAAACTTGCTAATTTAGCTCGCTCTGAATCCGAGTTCGAACCTTATTCTTGGGCACATCAGATAGAAAGTGACGATAAAGGCAAGGGTGGAAAGCAAGACGGTTTGTGTTCTTACATAGTTGATGGAACCCACACTGCGACCCTGCTCAGCAAGCTAAAACAATCTCGACCTCATTTCCTCAAAGAGGGTATATTTGACCCTAAGGTTCTTGATAAATGGCAATGGGATATTGATAAGCAGTCTCGCTTTATTCGCCTTTGGATCGACTCTGAAGCTGATAAGGCGCAACACGTCAGAAATGCCCAGAAAGAGTTTGTTCCTAATGTTGATGATAGTAGCACTATCCTAGAGAACATCGTGGAGTGGTGGAACGAAACAAAGGATTACCACTTAGTTGAACACGATAAATTGCTGTATGCCCAATCTATGCCATGGGAATTAATGGCAGAAGATTTTGCTTTAGAGCAGATAGAAACACGAAAAGGTTGGTTAAAGTTGTTCTACCTAGGCTGTTGCCAAACCTTGGCTTATTCTAATGACGCAGCGAATAGAAATGTCATTGAATGGTTTGAAAATCATGGGTGGTGGGACAAGTTAGCTCAACCTGGTGGGCCAAAGCCGGACTATTGGAACCAATTGATGGAAGAGTACCTGAAAACAGCAAAGGTTAATGAGCGCTATAGAGTATGGGTACAGATTCTACCTTTGTATCGTTTTGCTACAAAGCTAACAGACTATGTTAACTTGTTTAGGAATGCATCGTTCATAAATAACCTCAATGACCTATTGCAGCCCAATAGTTCAAGCCTACTATCCGGCTCGGGTATTGATGTCGCTGAACTCAAAGGAACGTTAGGAATTGGAATCAATTTTATTCTACGAGAACTCACAAGGCACTATGTTATCGAACAGGAATTTAGCTCTTCGACTCATAAATATGCATTTGTTTTACCTCTGAGGCTTAGAACCTTGTTAAACAAAATCGGAGCTGGTTTAAATACAGAAGCTAATCCGACTAATTCAGAGCAGCTCTATAGTTTTTTCTTAGAAACGCTTGTTGAAGATGATAGCCACTTTGGACTGAGTTTTGATATCCCTTTTAGAGTACTTTTGAATGATAGAAAGGCGTTTAAGCGCTGCTTTGATTTTGAGCCATTAGATTTAGGTGAGGCTGAACATGGATAACGTAGCACGCGTCAATCATCCGAAATTTGGATTAGGGAAGATTGAATTTGCCAAACAAGAAACATCACTGGTCAGATTTGAACACGGTTTTGAGGAGTGTTTAAACAGTGACCTTGAGCCTGTTGCTGATCTCAAATCAGATATTCAGTCTGGGAATGCCGTGAAAGCTACGGATCTGGCTTTAAAGTCTTTAGCGAGCTCACTCAAGAGTATCAATGAAAGTTGGAGTGTTTTCTCGAAGTCGAATATCAATTTGTTACCTCATCAGCTATGGGTTTGTCATCGTGTACTCAGGCAGTGGCCAACCAATCAGTTAATCGCAGATGATGTAGGGTTGGGGAAAACGGTTGAAGCGGGGTTGATTCTTTGGCCTTTGATTGAAAGAAAAAAAATCAAGCGTTTACTCATATTGACCCCTGCGCCTTTAGTTGAGCAATGGCAACTGCGGATGCTTGAGATGTTTGATATTAGGTTAAGCATGTATGCACCGGAAAATGACACTGATCGAGTGGATTATTGGGGTGCAAATAATATGGTTGTGGCATCTCTACCCACGTTAAGAAATGACAAAAATGGTCGGCAAGAGCGCATGCTCAATGCCGAGCCTTGGGACATGCTTATTGTAGATGAAGCACATCATCTGAACTCTACAGAGGATAAAGGCGGAACTCAGGGATTTAGGTTGATCCAGAGCCTTGTTGATAACGGTAAGTTTGAGTCTAAGTTATTTTTCACTGCAACGCCTCATAGAGGGAAAGAGTATGGCTTTTTCTCGCTGCTTCAATTGTTAAGACCAGATATTATCAACGCTAGGAAAATGTCTGAACATGAAATGCGTCCATTTGTGAAAGATGTCTTAATCCGAAACAACAAACAGTCGGTGACGGATATGAATGGCGAGCGACTTTTCAAGCCATTAACGGTTTCCTCACGAACTTATGCGTACAGTGAACAAGAGCAGAACTTCTACGATCTACTCACGAAGTTCATCGTTTCTGGTCAGGCATATGCCTCCTCATTGAGTTCTCGAGATCAGCGAGCGGTAAAATTAGTACTAACAGCGATGCAAAAGCTGGCTTCAAGCTCTGTTGCTGCTATCGAGCGAGCATTAAAAGGTAGGATTGAGAAACAAAAACAAGGTCAGAAGCGACTTGAAGATATCGAACAGTTACAAAGTGAGTTAACTGAACAGTTAGAAGTGGATGATTTGGGAGCTGCAACCCCTAGTTTTGCTGAAGAGCTGGCTCTTTTAGAAATTGAATTTATCGAAACCTCGACTCGTGTTCAGTTAATGACTGATGAACTTCCACGTATTAAGGAGCTGCTGCAAGCCTGTCAGGATGTTGAATTTGAAACTCGAATTACGACTATTTTAGATATTCTGGAGACAGAGTTTAAAGATAGAACCGTTGTGTTCTTTACTGAGTACAAAGCAACACAGTCTCTATTGATGGGGGCGTTAAACAAAAAATATGGGGACGGTTGTGTAACTTTCATCAACGGCGAAAACAAGTTGTATAACGTGGCTACTCAACAAGGAGAGAGTGCCGATTACAATACAGACCGTTATACAGCCGCAAAAATGTTCAATGAAGGCAAAGTGCGTTTTATTATCTCTACTGAGGCTGGTGGGGAGGGGATTGATCTTCAAAAGAACAGCTACTCCATGATCCATGTAGATTTACCCTGGAACCCTATGAGGCTTCATCAGCGTGTAGGACGTCTCAACCGTTACGGGCAACAAATGCCAGTGGAAGTCATTACGTTACGGAATCCAGATACAGTAGAATCCCGCATTTGGGATTTACTAAATTCAAAGATTGACCTGATAATGCGCTCAGTTGTTGGTGCAATGGATGAACCAGAAAATCTTATGGAGCTTATCCTGGGTATGGCTGATAGTTCCCTCTTTAATGAGCTATTTGCAGAAGCTGTTATACGGGATAATCCAGACTCATTGGCTTCTTGGTTTGACCATAAAACTAAAACGTTTGGTGGAGAATCTATTGTACAGAAGGTGCAGGATTTAACAGGACGAGCCGAACGGTTTGATTATCAGGACTTAGAGGATGTTCCTCGTTTGGATCTTGCTGACATGAAGCCATTTTTTACCCAAATGTTGGCTATGAATCAGAGACGCTACAAGTTTGACGAGCTAGGTGGGATGTCATTTATTACTCCCGTTAGTTGGTTAGGTGAGTTCCGAACCAAGCGATCTTACGACCAGATCTACTTTGACCGTAAAGCTAAGCAAATAGATAGCCAAGCAGATATTATGGGGTTCGGCCATCCGATGTTGTCTAAGGCAATTGCTCAAGGTGAACAAATTTCGGGAAGCTTTACTTACGTTGAAAACCTAGCGAATGATTTGATTATATTCAAGGTTCAGGACCAAATCACAGGTACAGATGCGTCGGTGAAAAGCAGCATAGTTGGAATTACAGTTGATGCGGAGATGCATTGCTATATTTTGAAAGATGAAGAGCTAATTCATTTGTTAAACGATATTGTGAAAAGTAGCGCTTTAGAAGGTGTGGGGAAAGAGCATAGTGAAATGCTATCTACTCTTGAAGTTGCAAAAGGTTTCTTGTCTGAGCATGTATCTCGCCTAGGGTTACCGTATAAATTGCCTGCTTTAGAGCCTTTGACTGCCTTTTATAAAGCTTAAAAGTTAAAGATATACCTTAATCTATAACTCAAATTGTACTTACTAAGAGCTGGGAGCGTAGTATTTTATTGCTCTAGACTAGGTGGCATGAGGTAGTTTTTAGGTCAGTTTTTTCCAAAGTAACACCAGAAGTAAC
>NZ_JBFRVX010000206.1:0-351 GCF_041475345.1 Vibrio sp. 10N.222.48.A3
TTATAGATATAAGTAACTGTTTTTCAAATTCTAGTTCATTGATCATGTTAACAATTAGTTGACTTAAAAGTTCATTATCTCTGAGTTTCAAAGCGTCACGTTTTGTTACTACTTCATGTAAGATAGTAACTACATGACTTTTAAAGTTATTATCAATACCATCATTTAGTGCTTCAATTAAGCGCTCTTTATTGTCTAGAACTAACTCTTCAAAGTTATCTGGTATTTTAGAGGTGTCATAACTATTATGCTCTGTAGGAGTAATTACTAATGAAAGGGTTTCGAACAATGCATTTTGAATTCTATCCGTCGCAACTGATTTAGCAAAGCGATATCTGTCTATTAGTAAAG
>NZ_JBFRVX010000207.1:0-3033 GCF_041475345.1 Vibrio sp. 10N.222.48.A3
TGTTTTATCTGCGTTCCAACGAACAAGCAGCTAACAATTGACGATGGTAAACCAAATCAACTAGAGAGCCATTCATCCAGTACTGTGATGAGTTTAGGGTTGATGAGATAACCGATGGAAGCATGCGGATTGCCTTTTCCGTTGCGAATATTGAGATTATAGATTGGGTGGATGTCTTTCATTCCGCCGGGTATCAGACCCAGTTTGAGCATATCTTTAAAGTCATTTCTAATTTTGCTGTCATGAGAGATAAAATCATCTTCTGCCGCTATGTTTATCCATTGCTGAATGTTTAAAGGGTACTTCTTCTCATCTTTCAAGCGGCTCCCTTTTAGCCTATCTTTTACGTTTTCATCGCCTAACGGTGACCCGAGCGTAAGCAATAAGTTGACCTTCTTGTCCGCACCATAGTCGTGTCTATACTCGCCGTAATGAGACAGCTTCCACAACACGTCATAGCTGATCATCGACCCTAGGCTGTGCGACACAATCATCACATCATCCTGATTATCAAGCGCTTCCTGCAGTTCAACCATTAGCCTATGCCTGACATCGCTGCCAAAATAGGTATCTTCATACCAATAGTGCGCCATATCCGGCGCGACCTTCGTTATCAGTGTCTCAGCCACACCTAGCTTTCCAAATAGCGATGAAAAAGTATCTGCTAGCGCCTCTTTCAGAAAACCAATTTTAGATACCTGGTTATACGTTGTTTTATTGAACTGGCTTGTCTTGTACTTTTTGAGTTCAGACAGAGCTTGCTGTCGACTTGCAGGATCTTCCGTTGGTTCTTTTAACAATGTGTTTGATAGTTCACCGTAATAGACAAACCGTTTATCGACATCTTTAAAAGCTTGTAATGAACTTGAGTCTCCACAATCTCGCTGCAAGCCATGTTCTATAGCCTCGTACCAGAGTGCTTGAAGGGGAGCTTTATCGGGCTTTTGAGCGCGACCATGAATGAATATGATTTTCTTAGCCATAGCAGGACGTCCTAAACACATAGTTAAAATTATTATCAGTAGAAAGCACCACTAGATTCGGTCAGCCCTTACTAATCACAGTGGTGCTAATTACGTATCTAGGAGTAGTTGATAGAGCATTTATATAACTATGAGGCCGCCGTTTAAGGACCATAAACGAATGAACGATGCGATCATTACTCGCAAATTGAAATGAATGTATCTAGCAAAACCTCCAACTACCAAAAAGGCCTCGCAAACGCGAGGCCTTAGTTTTATCTATCAACGATTACATCTATCATTTAACAACTACGGCGCCCTACTTCACTGACTTAACCGCTTTCATCAACGTTGTGTTGAACTGCTCAGGTTGCTCTAGCATTGGGAAGTGGCCTGAACCTTCAATGTAGTAAATGCTGTAATCCTTGATGTGTTTCTTGTTCGCTTCTGAATCGGTTGGCCATAGACGAGCATTGACCAATATCACTGGCACGCTCACGTTCTCATACACGCGGTGGGCTTCGCCAGTCACGTATTGGCCTAGATAATGGCGGAACTGGTTTATCGCGATAGCTGGCTGTGCTGAGGCCATGTCTTGCGTTACCCAGTAAAGTAAATCTGCGTCTACGTCTTTTGGTAACGAGTCTTTCACGAACGTAGTAATGCCCGCTTGAAAGTCTGCTTCAAAAGGTTTGGTCATTGCATCTAAGTCGCTTTGTGAAACGGCTAGTGCGACGTTTTGCGATGTGTCGACACCATTCACTCTTTTCGGCATCAGTTTAGCGGCTTCTGCAATCACACCACCCGCCATCGAATGACCGACTAAGATGACGGACTCGAGTTGCTCTTTCTTAATTACCGCTTTGATGTCTTGAGCGAATGCAACCATGGTGTACTCTTCGCGGTTGAACGATGAGTTACCGTGCCCTGCTAAGTCCATGGTGATGACTTGGTACTGCTTTGAAAACTCACTCACTTGGTTTTGCCACAGCCTGCTGTCTAAGCTCCAACCGTGAATGAAGATAAGTGCTGTATCCCCACTCCCGCTTTTGCCATACGCTATTTGCTCACCATCGTGAGATATCGCAATACCGTACTTAACCGTTGAATCATGGGCCATGGCATTCATGCTACCAAGCGCCATGAATACCAAAAGTGCGATGTTTAGGATTAAACGTTTCATAGTGTCTCTCTACTTACTTTGGAGGGAATACAGAAAGCCCCGCTCTCAATCAATATAGTCACTATAAAATGTGAAGTTGTAGACAAGTCAATATAAGGTTAGAAATTATTGAGTTAAGACTTACTAATTACGCTCAATCGACAGGTCAGAATCCTTTCTTGATTATTGCTTTTTGGCTGTCAAACACATCCGGAGTGTATTAGAGCGTTAGCTAATAAACTTCGAGTAAAAGTTGAGTATGCGTTAAAATGAATATAAAATAGTTATAAGTACATGTTCCTTAAAGGTTTACAAATAATGTTGCAGATACGTTCCATTGAAATATTTGGATTTCAGGCCAAAAGTCGAAAAGCGAAGTTGCAGTTTGCGTCAGATCAGGTATCTATAATTTACGGTGATAATGGGTGTGGCAAAACCACATTTCTCAAAGTATTACACGCTGTTCTTGACCGAAAACGTCCGACTCTTGCGTCTGAGAGAGTTAGAGCCGTTATTCTAAAAGTTGTAAATAACGAAAACACTGAAGAAGTTATACACATCAATAACATATCTAAAATAGATGATGAAGGGCAGATTACAATTGATGACTATGATTTTTCCGAACTAGACCAATCTTGCTTAGGTGAGAGCTCATCTCTATCTTTAGGTGTTGAACGTGGTGTTACTAAACAATCTATAAAGATAGAGTATCAGGATATTCTTAGATTCTTATCCCACCCCAAATACAGGCCTCTGCGAAATACCATTGATGTAAGAGAGTTTTCTGAAACTTTTTCTAATTATGTAAGGAATTTAAATGTCAGAAAATATCGAAGTAGTAGGAATGAACTATCTCTAGACAAGCCACACATTTTTTTGCAAAGCGTAAAAATGGAAAACATAGAGTCT
>NZ_JBFRVX010000208.1:0-4398 GCF_041475345.1 Vibrio sp. 10N.222.48.A3
ACTCTGCTTTCTAAGTATTGCAGCTGGTATTTTGATCTTTCCTACATCATGGAACAGAGCAGCAAAAGAAAGCGCTTTCAATTGTTGAGTATTGTAGCCTTTAGCTTTACCTATCATTAACGCAACGACAGAGACATTTAATGTATGAAAGTAAATGTCTTCAAAGTCAGCTTTAGCATTCATAAGATGTAAGGTAACGCTATCGTCACTTGCCAGTATTTCAACAATATCATCAACTAGACTTTTAACCTCTCCTACCGCATCTATAGGTCGGTTACGAATTTTTGTCATTACTGAACGCATTCGAGCAAGCGAGCGCTCGAACTCTTTCTCACAATGACTGACTCTACGACGGTAAGAGCTTAGGGTTTCGATACGTTCATGCTTATCTTTCCACATCCTTTCAGTTTCAAGGCTTATCTGTAGATCTGAATCGGCCCCTTTCTCTATCTCGTGATTAGAAGGTAAAGGTGCAGTATCGCTTTGACTTAGATTTATATAGACATGCTTAATCCCAAGATGCCGAATTATTTTCACTTGAGCGTCATCTTTTATTTTGAAGCTGTTGAATAAAAATGGGTGTTCGTTCCATTTTAGGGGGAGTCGTATGTGTAGGCCGGGCTGGATGCGATCTACAGTAATCTTTATGCTGCCCATATTTATATAATATTGATTAATAATCTATATTTATAATTCTAATAAAACCACACGGGAATTTCACTATCCAATTTCACAGGTTCAACTTAAAGAATCACAATGCACCATCCAACGAATACCGAACTTATCTTCCACTTTACCAAATCTAGCGCCCCAAAACGTATCTGCGAGTGGCGTCATTATTCGCCCTCCTTGTTTAAGCTTCTCAAAAATTTTCTCTTGAGTCGCGGTATCCTCGGTAACCAAGGAAAGTGCCAGATTGTTCCCTTCAAGTTCTTTAGCTTTAACGCCATCAGACATCATGAGCTTCATACCAAATGCTTCGAACTCAGCGTGCATAACCCAACTAGGTTGTGCCCCCTCTATTACCTGAGGAGCATCACTAAAGAGTTGCTTCGATAAAACAACACCACCAAAGCATTTATGATAAAAATCTAACGCTTCACTACAACGACCATCAAAAAACAAGTAAGGGGTTACTGTCAGCATATGTTTCTCCTCTATTAGTCCTTTAAACATAGACAATAGACGTGAGAATGACAGATAACATTCTGATTTAAGATAATTAATTTACTAAGGAATCGCATTACGAACGGAAACGGTAATATTTTGGAATGGCACAATAAGAACTGACTGATTGGACAGGCGTTCCTGTCGCTACTACGAAGGCAACACTTTCTATTCTCCAGATATAACAAAGCCCCGACTTGAGTCGAGGCTTTGTTATTTAAATATGGTACCGGTAGGCGGACTTGAACCGCCACGCCCGAAGGCAACGGATTTTGAATCCGTCGTGTATACCAATTTCACCATACCGGCATTATCTTGGGGCATTGCCCTGTCGATGTTTGGCATTATACGTATGCGAACTGATGTGGCAAGTATAAAAACTTGAATTCATGTGTGTTTGCCGATAATTTCGCCACTAAGTCATAAGCTGTGCGTCATGTCTCTTTTCAGGCCAAGCCTTAAACTATATTCTGACGCCTCAATTTTTAAAGAAGTAATAACACCATGACATCAACAAACACTCTGCCACCAGCTGGGGTAATGCGCCGATTTGGTGCCTTGTTCTATGACGCACTCATTGTAATCGCTATTGAAATGATGGCTGCCGGCATCATTGTTGCTCTACTGCACGCACTCATGGCTCTTGGTATTTTTAACCATAGCGGGTATGCCGATGTCAGTGACTTCTTGACTAATCATCCGATTTGGAGCCCTGCGTATACTTTTTACTTAGTCGTCGTTTGGGTTTACTTCTTTGTCTTCTTCTGGACCAGAGCAGGTCAAACTCTGGGGATGAGAGCTTGGAAGCTACGAGTTCAAAACAAAGATGGCTCTGCGATCACAATAACTCAAGCGCTAATACGTTTAGGTACATCGGGGTTTGGACTTGCAAACTTATGTGTTCCATTCGATCCTCAGAAACGTGGCTTTCACGATATCTGGGCAAAGACCGAAGTCGTTGTGTTGCCAAAGGCACAATAACGCTATTAAGCGAACTTAAAGCAAGATCAAAAAAGGAAGGCTTAACGCCTTCCTTTATCATTTATAGTTTCCGCCTCAAGAGCATGATGGCAATTCCGAAAAACACCACGCTAGGGGCTATCGCACCAAAGGCTGGTGGTATTTGATAAACCAAGCTGATTGGACCAAAGAACTCGCTGGATATATAGAAAGTAAAACCAGCAATCACACCAGAGAGAATCCTTGCTCCCATGGTCACGCTACGTAAAGGACCAAAGATAAACGACAATGCCATCAACATCATGACCGCTATCGAAATAGGTTGAGTTATCTTTCGCCACAATGCTAGCTCATAACGTGCTGCATCTTGTTCTGATGCTTTGAGATAAGAAACATAGTCATACAGCCCACTTAACGACAGCTCCTCCGGTTTCACCGTCACTATCGCGAGTTTGTCTGGAGCTAACGATGTTTCCCAAGAAAAAGTCGGTAAATTCTCTTTAGTGACCTGAATTTCATTCTCAAAAGAGGTGACCTCAACATCGCGCATTGTCCAAACGTTGTCTCCAACGTAATCGACTTCTTTTGAGTATATGGCCGTTTTCAGAGCCTTGTTCTCATCATAGCGCCACATGTTCAAACCATAGAGCTTATCATCGTCTATTTTAACAATGAAAATAAAGTCGTTGGCATCTCGAGCCCAAACACCGCTTTGAGTAGAAATAATACTACCACCAGCAACCGAGATGGTTCTTAAGTCACGAGCCATCTTCTGCGCTTGCGGAGCTCCCCACTGCCCAAGCAATGTCACTATCACCATTAACGGAATCGCAGTCTTAAGTACCGATAAACCAATATCTAACTTAGAGAAACCCGCGGCTTGCATAACCACAAGCTCAGAACTCGCAGCAAGCATACCAAGCCCAATCAATGCACCAAGCAATGCCGCCATTGGGAAGAACATTTCGATATCACGAGGAATACTCAATAAAACGAAATACAACGCTTGTAATAGATCGTATGTACCACGACCTACCTTTCGCAATTGCTCAACGTACTTGATAATTCCAGAGAGACCGACAAACGTCACCAATACCAGTGAGGTGGTCGCGATGATGGTTCTGCCTATATATAAATCGAGAATCTTAAACACGGCTTAAGCCAACCTCTTATTCTTGAATTTTTCTTTCAAACGCCTAACAGGCACACTATCCATAAAGTTGGCACCAATCGCGACAAACAATAATAATGCATTGATTGGCCACATGCCTATTGCAGCAGGAATGTCCCCTTCTTCAATTGAAGATTTGGTTGCACTGATTGCCAAGAAGTAAGTCAAATAAATCAGGATTGCCGGACCTATTTTTGCAAAACGACCTTGTCGTGGATTAACTGCTGACAGCGGTACAACGAGCATAGTCAACAATGGGATACACAACACCAGTGACATGCGCCACTGCAATTCAGCCTTGGCACGATTATCTTGATTTCCAATAAGATCAATAGTTGGAATCGCTTCCCACTCTCGACCTTTCTTCTCTACTTCACGCTGACCAATTAAGCCTTCATACTCTTCAAAGTGCGTCACTCTATAATCAAGGCGAGAAGGCACTCCTTCATGACGAGTACCATCGTACATCACAATAACTTGGCGGCCATCGCTCAATTCTTTTACGTCTCCCGACTTAGAGAACATCACACTAGGAAGCACTGAGTCACGAGGTCGCATTTGAGAAACGAACACATTGTCTAATTGATTACCATCGATACCCTCTATAAACACAACTGAAGAACCATCGGGAGTCCTTGCAAATTTGCCTTTGGGTAGTAAATCGACGCTGTTCTCTGCAGCCACTTCCTCATACATTTGTTCTACTTTATCTTGTGACCACGGAGACAGCCAAAAGGAGTTAAAAGCAGCGACAGTTGCGGTAATCAACGCCAGATAAAGTGCTGATTGGATGAGGAATTTATTGCCAATACCCGTAGCATTCATCACCACAATCTCACTTTCGGCATAAAGGCGGCCAAAAGTCAGCAAAATGCCAATATAGATACTAAGTGGAAGCATCAAGAGCCCCATCGCTGGCATATTTAGACCCACGATCGATAATACAAGGCTTGCTGGAATATCACCATCAGAGGCGTCGGCTAAAACACTGATGAACTTTTGGCTGAGAAACACGAGAAAGAGAACAAAAAATATCGCAAATTGGCTCTTGATTGTCTCTCGGATCAAATATCTAACAATAATCACGCTCAAATTACCTA
>NZ_JBFRVX010000209.1:0-8658 GCF_041475345.1 Vibrio sp. 10N.222.48.A3
TCGTATCTCGTATCTCGTGTTTCTATAGCGCTTTTTGAGTGAAAAACTGTTTGTCTTCCCAGCGAAGTATCGTCAAGTCTCCCCCCCACACACACCCAGTATCAAGTCCAATTACATCTTTTCCGTTATAGCCTTCAAGCGCAGCCCAGTGTCCAAAAACAACGGTTTTATCGAGCTTTATGCGTTGCGGAAGGTCAAACCATGGCACTAGTGGTTCATCGGTAATTTCATTCGGTGGTAGCTTACATGCCATGTCGAGTCGGCCATCTTCAAAACAGAAGCGCATTCTTGTCAGGCTATTGATCGCATAGCGATAACGTTCGATGTCTTGCAACTCGTTGTTCCAGAGATCTGGCGTGTTGCTGTACATGTTCTCAATAAGCCACTGCCAACGGTCCGATTTCAGTAATGACGTTATCTCTCGATTCTCTGTACGTGCTTGTTCTAAGTCCCATTGAGGTGAGATGCCCGCATGTGTCATGACAAACTCAGGGTGTTCTTGCATCAAGGGTTGTTGTCTTAACCATTCCAGCAATTGGTCACGGTCTTCAGCATCAAGAATTGGTTGAGTCTTGTCTTTTGGTTTGGCTGAAAAGAGGCCTAAGGAGACCGCAAGTAGATGTAAATCATGGTTACCCAATACCACCTTCGCTGAACTGCCAAGGCTACGAACAAAACGTAACGTCTCTAAGGATTTAGGGCCACGAGCAACTATGTCTCCGGCGACCCATAACGTATCTTGTTGTTTATCAAAGTTGATGGTTTCAAGCAGTAACTGAAGTTCGTCGAAGCATCCTTGGATGTCTCCGACAATATAATTCGACACAGCATTTTCCTGTAAGTGGTAGATGTGTACTAGTTAAGAATATTGGGGATGGCCAGTCTAAATGGGTCGACTTCTGTTATGAAATCAATGCCTTTATGATCGGTCATTACATAGTGTCCCTGCATGACTCCCACTGGGGTTTCGATGACGGTGCCACTGGTGTATGTGTATTCGTCATTGGCTTCAATCACAGGTTGCTGTCCAACCACGCCATCACCTTCTATGGTGAGTTGTTTACCGTTGGAATCAGTAATCAGCCAGCGACGAGACATAAGTTGTACTGTTGTTTTACTTAGATTTTTGATGGTAATGATGTAAGCGAAAACGTAGCGATTCTTAGATGGCTCAGATTGTTCTTCAATATATTTAGAATGAACTTGGCATTTGATACAAGGCGTAGATATATCCATATTCGCACCTTTTGTTGTTGGTATGCTTTAAGTATTACATAAAAAATAGGCTCCTCACCGAAGTGTAGGAGCCTTTTTCGATTATTTATCAGCGTTGTGACTGTCGTGCAACCAGTTCGCCATATCGACAAACTGTTCGAGCGTCAGGTTCTCAGGGCGCATGCCAGGGTTTACACCTAGCTCTTCAAGCACTTCCTTGTCGATTAGGCTCTTGTAGCAGTTACGTACTGTTTTACGACGCTGGTTAAAGCCTTCGCGACATACGCGATCTAACCACTTAAGATCTTTTGCCGGGTAAGGCAGTACTTCATAAGGCTGAAGGCGAACGACTGCAGAGTCTACTTTCGGTGGCGGAACAAATGCTGTTGGTGGCACTTCTAAAACAGGAGTGACTTTACAGTAATATTGAGCCATAACCGTTAGACGACCGTAAGCTTTAGTACCAGGACCCGCTGCTAATCGGTTAACGACTTCTTTTTGAAGCATAAAGTGCATGTCTTGCACGTCTTTATGGAACTCAAAAAGGTGGAACATCAATGGTGTAGAGATGTTGTATGGCAAGTTACCGAAGATACGTAGCTTGTTGTTTGGCTTAACAAGTTGTTCGAAATCGAACTTCATTGCATCGCCTTCATAGATCGTTAACTTTTCAGCAAGATCAGGGTGATTACGCAGACGTTCAGCAAGATCTCTATCCAGTTCAATTACTGTGAACTTGTCGACAAGCTTGCCAACAGGCTCAGTAATCGCACCAAGACCGGGGCCGATTTCTACTAAGTTCTGGCCTGGTAGTGGGTTAATACTCGATACGATGCCATCAATAATGTATGGATCGTTAAGGAAGTTTTGACCAAAACGTTTACGCGCTTTGTGCCCTAAGTGGACATCATTTCTCATTGCTTTTTCTCTACTAATTCAATGGCGTGCGTGAGCGCTGTTCTAAAGCTCCCTGTATCGGCTTGGCCTTTCCCTGCCAAGTCTAAGGCGGTACCGTGATCGACTGATGTGCGAATAAACGGTAAGCCAAGCGTGATGTTCACTGAGCGACCAAACCCTTTGTATTTCAATACTGGGAGTACTTGGTCGTGATACATACCTAAAACAGCATCTGCATCTTGCAAATATTTTTCATTAAAGATGGTGTCTGCTGGCAATGGGCCAACTAAATTAATACCATCTTTCTGGCGAATTTTTTCTAGCGTAGGGGTGATAGTTTCTATCTCTTCACGACCCAAACAACCATCTTCACCAGCATGTGGATTCAAACCACACACGTAGATAGCTGGTTTCTCAATCGCAAATTTTTCAACCAAGTCTTTATGCAGAATAGCAATGATTTGCTCTAATCTGTCTTCGGTCACTGCTTGAGATACATAAGCTAGCGGGATGTGCGTTGTTACTAGAGCAACACGCAGCCCTTCTGTTGCCAACATCATCACGACAAGTGGAGTATTGGACTTCTCTGCAAAGAACTCGGTATGGCCACTAAAAGCAACGCCAGCTCGGTTAATTACACCCTTGTGAACAGGGCCGGTGACAATAGCATCAAATTCATCATTCATACAGCCAATTGCTGCGGTTTCTAAAGTATTTAATACGTAATGACCGTTAGCCTCGTTGAGTTGGCCTGCAACTGCTGTTTCAGCTAGTGGAACGTGTTTCACAACCAATGTTCCAGAGCGTTGAGGTTGCTTGGGCGCGGTTGAATCGTAATCCAACAGCTCAACCTCAATCCCTAACATTTCAGCTCGCTCTGCTAATAGGGTTTTGTCCGCACAAACGACGAGCTGATGTGGCCAGCTTTCTTGGGATAAGGCGAGAGTTAAATCTGGCCCAATTCCCGCTGGTTCACCTGCCGTAATGACAAGGCGTTTAGTTGTCATCTTGGTCATCCTCGACCACTTCAACAAAGGCGCTAGCTCTTACTTCTTGCAGCCAAGCACCAACTTCTTCGTTGAACTTACGGTTAAATAGAATTTGATAAGCTTTGTTTTTCAATGCTGAATCGGTACGGTCGACTTCGCGACGGTCTAGTACTTCAACAATGTGCCAACCGTGCACGGTTTTGAATGGCGCACTGATTTTACCTTCAGGTAACGTTTCTACTTGGTGCTTGAATTCAGGTACGTATAAATCCGGAGTTTGGTAGCCTAACTCACCATCTTGTACTGCTGAACCTGGGTCTTGGCTGTATTGCTGTGCAAGGTCACCAAAGCTCGCTTCACCTGCGTTTACACGACGAGTGATTTCTTCAAGCTGCTCTTTCGCACCGTCATCACTCAAGATAACCGTTGGCTTAATCAAAATATGACGTGCATTAACTTCGGTAACTGCAACGGTTTCCAAACCTTTTACGTCTTCAATTTTTAGAATATGGAAGCCAACACCACTTCGGAAAGGGCCGATGATGCTGCCTTTGTTCTGCATTTTTATTTGATCTGCAAAAATCGTAGGCATCTCTTCTTTACGCATCCAACCCCAATCACCACCTTGCAGTGCTTTAGGGCCTTTAGAGTAAGTATAAGCCATGGTGCTGAAGTCTTTGCCGTTGTTTAGCTCTTCCACTAAATCAGTCGCTTGTGCTTCCAATTCTTCTTTGGTTTGGTCGTCATTGAATCGCAGTTGAATGTGGCCAATTTTGTATTGAACCGTCGCATTGGTTTCTTGCGCTAAGATGTCCGCTAGGTTGTCAACTTCTGCAGGAAGGATATTAATACGACGACGAACCAAGGCATTGCGCGCTTCACTTGCCGCAATCTCTTTTCTTACTTGCTCACGAAATGCATTGTAGCTCAGGCCTTCTTCAGCAACCGATGCTGTAAGTTGTTGCACTGTTTGGTTGTTATCTTTGGCAATGCCTTCAATCGCTTGATCCAGTCGAGCATCATCAATTCGAACCCCAATACGTTCCGCTTCTTGGGTCTGAATTGTATCGATGATCAACTTTTCGAGTACTTGTTCATTGAGCACGTCTTGTGATGGTAGTGTTTGCCCGCTTTTCTTCGCGTTTGCACGCAGTGTTTTCATTGAAGTATCAATGTCACTTTGTAAGATCACGCCCTCGTTGACGATTACTTTTACGCTATCGAGTTCAACTGGTGCGGCATAGCTTGTTGATAAAGTACAAGCGGCTGCGATAGCTATTAATGTGCGTTTCCACAATGTCATGTGTAATCCTTTATATTTACCGATGTTTTATCAGTAAAGAAAGTTAGTTGTTTAAGAAGAATGGGCGACCGTAGCTAAGTGCGTTATTTGAGCTTGTTTCACTTACTTCGCTTGAATCAGAGCCTATATTGGTACCAAAGCCAACAATACCGAAGTTAAAGCCAAAGTTTTTCTCGTATACTGGTGTCGCATTCGATGTGTTGATGTAATCACCTTCCCATCTACGCAATTGGTTACTATAGGTGAAGCCGATATACCAACAATCGGACTTGTAATTGAGTTTAGCTAACCACTCAAGGTTCTCTTCGGTTGTTAAATCATAGAAGTACTGAGCGCTGGCACTCCACTTACGTGAAATCTGGTAGGCTCCGAGTAATCCTGCTTGAGATATACCATCTTTAGTAATCGATCCAACATTAAAATCAACAGTGTCTTCGATATACTCTTTGGTTACGTAGCGGTAGTTGGTTTGGATATAACCACCAGAAAAACGGTACTCAATGGTGCTGTTGGCTAGTTGCATTGCTGTGGTATCGATGTCGTACTGAACCCCACCATGATAAAACAGGTAGTCGTCGTAATTAAAGTCGACTTCTACAGCCCAAGATGAGTAATTCGAGTTCTTATCTTTAGTATCAAGTGTTAGATGTTGTTTCGTATCTTTGTCGATATAAAAGATCTGTCCAAAAGACACATTGAGTCGCTCTTTATACTCATCATCAAAGAAACGAGATGATGCACCGTAGCTTACTTGGTTAGCTGCAGCGATACGGTCTACACCACTGTATTTACGGCTTCTAAACAGGCCATAATAATCAGTCTGCAGAAGTGTCGTATCGTAAAGACCAATGTTGTTTTGATCTTCTTTTGGTACATACAGGTATTGAACTTGGGGTTCTAGAGTTTGAGTGTAGTTACCAATAACCTTGGTATCTCTTTCTAAAACGATACCAGCATGACTCCTAAATTCAGGGATAACTCGACTTACTGACTTTTCTAAATCTTTATATTTGTCACTTGTGGTATCAACACCATCAAGATCTTGTTGGTAGTAAGTACCAAGAAGTCGGGCTTCTGTGGTCCAAGTACCCCAAGTGTTGCCTACTGGAATTGTAATTCCCGGCTCAACGTGAATACGAGTTGCCGATGGTTTCCCTTTTGCATCTGTATCAAACAGAGACACATGGCTGACCAAGTCGAAATCTAAATACTCCATTACCTCAGGGGCATAATAGTTATATTCAAGCTGTGGGAGCAGGCGGTATGGAAGGTTGTTTGTCGTATTTGTGAGGACCTGAAAATCTCGCACAAGTACAGACGCATCCCAATTTTGAGAACGGTATGTAGCCTGCCCTTCTTGAAGAAGCTGGCCATCTTCACGGTTACCAATGCCGCTTCCGTTGACATCTGTGAAGTACTCGATATCGCCAACTTTTGAGTAATCAATTTCAAACAACCAAGATTCTTGGAATATTCCTGAGTGATTAAGTTGAGCCCCCCAACGTTTGCCTTTCTCTGGGTATTTTTTGTCATCAGGCAAGTATTCAGACTTAATCATCCCGGAACCAAAATCGCTTAAATATCTAAATTCACTGTTAAGCTGGGTACCACGCTCTTTCATGTGCTTAAAAGTGGTTTTGAGGTCATACTCTGGTGCCAAGTTCCAATAAACAGGGATCTCAAATTCAAAACCATCACTTGAGCCATATGATACCGTTGGATATAAGAAGCCTGTTTTACGCGTATCACCAATCGGAACGGTTAAGTACGGCAGATAAAAAACAGGAACGCTCTGAATTTCAAACCTTGGGTTGTAGAACGTAGCCTCTTCTTCATTTTGGTCGACATCGATACTTGACGCTCTTAGTCGCCATGCATTGTCGCCGATAGGGCAAGAGGTGATTGAGCCATCTTCAATCTCATAAACCGCTTTTCCGGTTTTTGCGATGTAAACCGCATCTCCTCGCCCTTGCTCACAGAGAAACTCATAATCGGTATTTTCGAGCGTCATTTCATCGGTGGTCAGATTGTTAGTGGCTCTGTCTGCCACTGACTTTATTTGACCATCGCTAAAGTTTACGTTGCCTTCAGCTACAACGATATTTTCTTGTTGGTGAAGCGTTACATTGTCGGCAAGGATGGTTTTGTTTCCTTGGGTAACTCTTACATCACCTGAGTAGATTGCCTTGTCACCATTGATAGCCTCTAAGCGATCGGACTCAACATGAGCGGGAAGTTGTGTCTCGTTTTCTGCAGCGGGATCGATCAAGCATTGATCTATAGAGGGCATTTCCTGCACACTACTATCGGTGATTGTTTCAGCTTGAGTTGTCGACACGTATAATGCCGTACTTATAGACGCGGCTAACAAGGTGCGGGAAAAAAATTGCATGAAGTTGAACTATCCTGTGTCACTAGATGAAGGGTTGATCTAGTATCAATCCAATTAATAAAGCATTTTCCTTATGATAAAGGAAATATTAGCATTCAGCATCATCAGACAGCATTACTCAGACAAAATTCATAGATAGAGAACACATAATGCAAATATTTGGCAAAATTTTGGGCGCTTTTTTTGGTTTTTTATTTGGGGGGCCGCTCGGTTTAGTTTTTGGCCTATTTTTAGGGCACCAGTTCGATAAAGCTCGCCGATTGAACCAATCGGGCTTCAATAGCTCTGGTTTTGGACGAGGTCCAAGCCAAGCTGAAAGACAAAACGAGTTTTTTAAATCCGCCTTTGCGGTTATGGGACACGTTGCTAAAGCTAAGGGGCAGGTCACGCCAGAAGAGATTCAGCTCGCTTCTACAATGATGGAGCGTATGAACCTGCATGGCGAACAACGTAAAGCGGCTCAAGATGCTTTCCGTGACGGCAAAGAGAGTGACTTCCCGTTAAGCGATGTGCTTGAGCGTGTGAAAATCTCATCGGGCGGTCGTTTTGATCTTCTGCAGTTTTTTCTTGAGCTACAAGTGTCCGCAGCATTTGCCGATGGAAGTTTGCACCCGAGTGAGCGCCAAGTCTTACATAAGATAGCGCAAGGCCTTGGATTTTCTGCAGAACAGCTAGAGCGCCGCTTGCAGATGCAAGAAGCAGCATTTCGTTTTCAACAGCAAGGTGGAAGCTTTGGTGGCCATCAAGGCCATGGTCAATCATCGGGTTGGCAACAGGCTTCGCAACAAAACCAATTGGCCGATGCGTTTAAAGTTCTCGGTGTAAGTGAAAGTGCCGACGGTAAAGAGGTTAAGAAAGCTTACCGCAAGCTGATGAATGAGCATCACCCAGATAAACTGATGGCGAAGGGCTTACCGCCTGAGATGATGAATGTTGCGAAAGAGAAATCGCAAGAAATTCAGAATGCTTATGATCTGATAAAGAAAGTAAAAGGTTTTAAGTAATTGAACACTAAACCGAGTAATAACAAAGTTACTCGGTTTTTTATTAAAGGGAATTATATGACGGTAATGTATCAGGATGTTCTAGAGTTTTGGTTCGATGAGTTGACGCCTAAAGATTGGTTTACTGGCGGCGCCGAGATTGACACTTTGATAGAGTCTCGATTTTCTGAATTGCATAAAGCAGCCATTCAAGGCGAGCTATTTGAGTGGCGCCAAACTGCGCAAGGACGATTGGCTGAGATTATCGTGCTTGATCAGTTTTCTCGAAATATTGGTAGAAACAGTCCGACAGCTTTTTCGGCTGATCCGATGGCGTTGGCTCTAGCCCAAGAGGCGGTAGCGGGTGGTTTTGATCACCAGCTTAACGAGCAACAGAAAAGCTTCCTGTATATGCCTTATATGCACAGTGAGTCTTTGTTAGTTCATGAACAAGCTGTGGAACTCTTTTCTCAAACGGGATTAGAACATAATCTTGATTTTGAGTTTAAGCACAAGGTCATCATCAAGCGTTTTGGTCGCTACCCTCACCGTAATGAGGTGTTAGGGAGAGCTTCGACTCCCGAAGAGGTTGAGTTCTTGCAGCAACCGGGCTCAAGCTTTTAATTGTAGAAACACAGTTCAATAGATAAAAAAGAGGCAAGTGGTTAATAAAAACCTTTAGCCTCTTTTTTTGTTTGGCTTCATTCATGAGCTTTAACGTTAAAACTAGTTTGCTTGGTTGAGCGACCAATCATAGTCATAGCTGATTTTGTTAGTGTTCGTCACCGGCTTTGTTCGATACTGGTCTAAGTGTTGAATGAGTTGTTTCTCTGTACCAAAATCCACAGCAAACCAATCGTAAATCGATGATAGTTGTAG
>NZ_JBFRVX010000210.1:0-999 GCF_041475345.1 Vibrio sp. 10N.222.48.A3
GCTGACAAAGTAGGTGCTTACTTCTTCGTAGATATGGCGCACGTTGCTGGCCTTATCGCTGCAGGTGTTTACCCTAACCCAGTTCCACACGCTCACGTTGTTACAACAACAACGCACAAAACGCTTGCTGGTCCTCGTGGTGGTCTTATCCTTTCTAACGAAGGCGAAGATCTTTACAAGAAACTAAACTCAGCAGTATTCCCAGGTGGCCAAGGTGGCCCTCTAATGCACGTTATCGCTGGTAAAGCAGTAGCGTTCAAAGAAGCTCTAGAACCAGAGTTTAAAGAATACCAAGCTCGCGTAGTGGCTAACGCAAAAGCAATGGTTGCTGAATTCCTAGCTCGCGGTTACAACATCGTTTCAGGTTCTACAGAGAACCACCTGTTCCTAGTTGATCTAATCGACAAAGACATCACAGGTAAAGAAGCAGATGCAGCACTGGGTTCAGCTAACATCACAGTTAACAAGAACTCAGTACCAAACGATCCACGTAGCCCGTTCGTTACTTCTGGTATCCGTATCGGTTCTCCTTCTATCACTCGTCGCGGTTTCTCAGAAGCAGACGCGAAAGAGCTAGCAGGTTGGATGTGTGACATCCTAGATAACATGGGTGATGAGTCTGTTATCGAAGCAACTAAAGCGAAAGTACTAAATATCTGTAAGCGTCTACCTGTTTACGCATAATTTTTCTGCGTAGTAATTTGAACTTCGTTGTCGAGCATGCTCACTTACATCCGTAAGCTCCGCGTGCTCTCCTAGAATTTCAAACGACTACTTTGAAAAGTACTTTTAAAGGGGCTCATTGAGTCCCTTTTTGTTTTAGGGAAAGGTGCTGAAAACTCCGTGCCTTTTCCTTGAACTAAATCTATTTGATTGAAACATACGATTTGAAGGGCTCCTGTATTGGGGCCTTTTTTGTATCTGTAGGTATGAGATTTAGGTTATCTGAGAATACAGAAAGGCAGGTACTAAAAAGGGTTAATGCTTTCACATCAACCC
>NZ_JBFRVX010000211.1:0-2215 GCF_041475345.1 Vibrio sp. 10N.222.48.A3
TGTTGAGCGTTCCTTTTAAGTAAGGAGCCTCTCGAAGTGGACGGCCATTCTAGCGAATTAACATTCAGTGTCAAACACTTTTTGAAAATTAATTTTTTGTCGCTTTCCGTCTGACTGATTGTTGCTGAAGCCTTGTGGCGTCTGCCGTCTCAGTGGTGTCGCATTATAGGGAACCCACTCAGCTTAGCAACTACTTTTTCATGAAAAATGAATAAATAGAGCTTAAGTGCCTAATAGTTCACCTAAACGGAAAAAAGAGAGCATTTCTGCTCTCTTTTTGCTCTAAATCTAAAAGAATTCTTAGATAAACGCGTAAGCATCTGCGTACATATGGTCACGCTTTGCTTCTTTATTCTGAGTAAACAAGTCTCTTGCAGCACCTGCCATTTCGAAACGACCCGCAATGTAGATATCAAAATCAGCTAATGATTCGAAACTTTGCGTGATTGCTTCAAGTACATTACCCGTTTGACCGTGCCAAACTTCAGGTGCTTCTTCTACTACTGGTACAAAATGTACATTGCTGTGTTTTGCTGCAATGTCGACAAGCTCTTCTTTCGCATACAGCTGGCACTCATCTTTTGCGCCCCAGTATAGATGAATCTCTTTTTTACTGTTCTGCGCGATGCAGTGATCGAGAATAGAGCGCACGTAGCTAAAGCCAGTACCACCAGCAATCAGTAACAGAGGGCGATCGCTTTCTTCTTTAACCCACGCATCACCATGCGGAGCATCAATAGCTATGTCGCCATCTTCAGCTTGCGCTTTCTTCATTGCCTCAACAACTTCTGAAGCGTAAGCATTGTGCTCAGCTGCACCAATGTGTAACTCAAGCTCGCCTTCATGACGACAAGGGCTGCTTGCAATCGAAAATGGACGCTTGTCTTTTTCACCCATTTCAACCATCAAGTATTGGCCCGCTTTAAAAGCGACCGGTGTTTCTGGGTGAAGTAGGATTTGGTAAGTGTTACAAGCCAAAGGCTCGATAGATTTCACTTTACATTTAATAGTCATGTTCTTCCTCTCACTAACCCTTAATCGGCAAAGGTTAGAACTAAATTACTTTCTGCAAATGCTTGGCAAGCAAAAATCCAACCTTGTAACTGCTCTTTCTCTGTGAGCATGGGTTCAAGGTGGTAACTCACTTGGCCTTCTAATTTTTTGCACATGCACATAGCGCATGCACCAACTTGGCAACGGTTTGGAAAATTGATATTGCTGTTGAGCGCAGCATCCAAAACCGTTTGCCCTTTTTCTACGGTAAAACTGATATTTTCTGGGTATAAGATTACTTGGAAGCTCATTAGATTCCTAGCTGTTCCCAGATGCTATCAATCTTTTTAACGACGTCTGGATCCTTGGTGATTGGAACACCCCACTCACGTAGGCATTCACCTTCAAACTTGTTCGTCGCATCTAGACCCATTTTTGAGTGTCCAGTTTGGTTTTTCAAGAATAACGTATCTCTTGCCGGATCCATTCTTGTAGTCACCGCCCAGACAATGTCATTCCAGTCACTGACGTTAACGTCACTATCACACACGATGACAAATTTGTTCTCATCAAACTGAGACCAAACCGCTTCAATGATTTTCTTACCATTACCTGCTGCTTGCTTATCGATAGACACAACGACCATGCACGCATTGTCATTCTGTAAGTGAATATCAATAATTTCAGGGAAGGTTTCGGTTAGCTCAGCTAGGCAACCTTCAACATGCTTACTATCTATAGGTAAAGATTTAGCATCAGGTGATAGTGCCAACTCCGCATCCCACTTCTTAGTAATGTCTAAACCCATTTTTGAGCCTAAACCTACCACTGGCGATGCGAAATCTAGTGAATCGATAGGTGTGTTCTCTATCATCAGGCTGTCACGAGACGGATCCATATGTTCGCACATAGCAGCGGTCACTTGAGACCAATCACGTGCGTTAACATCCTCATCGCATACCAAGACAAATTTTGTGTACATGAATTGGCGTAGGAAAGACCATACACCCATCATCACTCGCTTAGCGTGACCTGGGTATTGCTTCTTCATGGTCACTACCGCCATTCGGTACGAACAACCTTCAGGTGGCAAGTAGAAGTCTTCTATTTCTGGGAATTGCTTTTGAAGAATAGGAACAAACACTTCATTTAACGCAACACCTAATACTGCGGGCTCATCAGGTGGACGGCCAGTATAGGTACTGTGATAAATCGGATTCTC
>NZ_JBFRVX010000212.1:0-1913 GCF_041475345.1 Vibrio sp. 10N.222.48.A3
GTAAATGTACTAGAAGCTAATTAGTCGTATTGAGCGACCGCAGTATCAAACAGATTCTTCACTAATGCGATGTATTCATCTAAGAATACAATTTGTTCGTTAGTCGCTTTTTTTGACCATACACCAGCTAACACTTCACCTAAATCAGCCACCACTGAATCCGCTTCTTTCAATAGTTGAAAACGAACGCTTGAATGTAACTCAGGGTTTTGCTCGAAAATAGCCATGATGTTTGTTGATATCATGTCAGTGATGATGTCTTCGACACTTTCATTACCTGTATCGCCATTACTATTAGTAAAGACATCTAGGTTAAATGATAAGTGTTCGATCAAAGCCAAATAGCCATCGGTTTCTACAACCACAATAAATCTCCGTTTAAGCTCAAGAGCAGATTAATATGTACCTACCTAATACTATGTATATGAGTCTGTTTGTCATCTCTTTATTACTAAAAACTGTATTAAAGTGATCCGAGCTAGCATTTAAGCTTAAATTTCAATCAAAACACCCTAACTTCACCAAACACACCTAAAATATAGTGAAAAATAATCTCAACCTATTTCTGCGATTCTATTGTATGAAAATCATCATGCCGTGAGATTAGTTCCAAACTATTTCCTTATATCATTCTCAATTTCTGTTTTGATTTCAAAGGGCTTGAATCAGTTCGAGTTCACAAATCAGCCAATTGATTCTACATTAGTTGAATAAGAGCCAAGAACATTGACGAGTGCGTCTATAAATTGCTCAGATTTATCCTAAACTATTGCTAGTAAACAAACAGTATTTCTAACCTTCAGTCTTTGAGGATTTCCTATGTGGCAGGCCATTTCTCAACAACTTTCAGATACTCTTCTATTTAACTTCCAGATAACTGAACGTACCAAGGTTTCTGGTGGCGACATTAACGATTGCTATATGATTAGCGATGGTAACGAACGTTACTTTGTAAAAGTGAACCTGCGAGAATTTTTACCTAAGTTTGAAATTGAAGCTGAGAACTTACGCTTGTTAAGAGAAACTTCTACCGTTTATGTTCCTGAGTTGGTACTGATTGGTAAAACCAAAGAATGCTCGTTCATTATCCTTAATTACTTGCCGACCAAGCCGCTTGAAACAAGCAATAATAGCTATGACTTTGGCGTTCAACTTGCCCAATTGCATCAATGGGGTGAACAGAAAGAGTTTGGTTGTGACCAAGACAATTATATTGGTAGCACCCTTCAACCCAACCCTTGGCATAAGAAATGGGGGCGTTTTTTCTCTGAGCAACGCATTGGCTTCCAACTGCAATTGTTAAAAGAAAAAGGCATCGAATTCGGCGATATCGATGATATTGTTGATGTAGTGAATATGCGTCTTGCAGGCCACAACCCTCGCCCTTCTTTGCTTCATGGCGACCTTTGGAACGGTAATGTTGCTAACTCAGCCTTTGGGCCAATCTGTTACGATCCCGCTTGTTATTGGGGCGATCATGAATGTGATTTAGCGCTAACTGAACTGTTTGAAGGGTTTTCAAAAGAGTTTTATGAAGGTTACCAGAGCGTCAATCCACTCGACGTTGGCTATACTGAACGGAAAGACATTTATAATTTGTACCATCTTCTCAACCACTGCAATCAATTTGGCGGCGAGTATTTAGCACAAACTGAGGCGTGTATTCAGAAGATACAGGCCGTTTAACACCAATCACAGTTAGCTACTGAGATTAGTACAAGTTACAGTGAGGATAATTCGCCATGCATAAATACACAGAGAAACATGTTTCTTGCCCCCATTGTGGTCATGCAATTAGCATAACGCTGGATGCTTCTAATGGGAGCCAAGATTTTTACGACGATTGCCCTGCATGTTGCAATGCAATTCATCTGGACATGCAGGTTGATGAATTGAGAGACAGAATCCATCTC
>NZ_JBFRVX010000213.1:0-11653 GCF_041475345.1 Vibrio sp. 10N.222.48.A3
TTTCAGGGTTGATTACTTCTTTGATCACCTCTCCAACTCGCCATGACAATCAACGAGCTGAAAACAAAGAGAAGCACCTTGAGAAGATCATTGAGCAACAACAGAAAATTCTCGAACGACTAGAAAAGCTGGAACAACAAACAAAAAAATAGAGCCGAAGCCCTATTTTCAATTTCATGTTGTTATGAAACTCAGTCTTGCCAATACGGCTCAACTTCTACACTTATTTGGCGTGTCTGTTCCATCGCATGCAGAATAGACACCTCTTGACGAGCTAACCAACGCTCTAGCTGAACCTTCTCATCGCCTTCTAACTTCTCAGTCAAAGGCTCTAATGTTTTAAGTGCCAGCAAATCGTCAATACCTTGCACCATATCGGCCCATGGCAAGCGGAAACTGTTTCGTTCATCGTCATCATACAAACTCGCGAAACCAACACCAGAATATAGGTTTCTCATCAAACGATATTGCTGTTCAATATACGCTTGGCTAGTCATCACTCGCTCTGGCGGGAAAGCTTCCATCAAGTCGGCCCATGTGCGATCGAGTTGCTTAACCGAAAACCATTCGATACCACGTGCCATTTGTTCACGTGCTTTTTCGTCTAAGAATGGTTGCCAGCCACGAGACAAGATCCAGCGACTCAGATCTAGCAACAAACCAGTGTAACGAGCAGAGCTCAACAAGGTAAGCAGTTCTTCGCGATCGGGAAGTTGCTCTTGCATCTCTTTAAGTTCAGCGACCAAAAACTTACGCGCATCCAATTTACGCAGTACGTGGCCTTTATCTTCGAGCAAATCTTCGAAGTGGTCATAGCTTTTTAGCCAGTCGAGTTCTTGCTCAAGCCACTTAAGCTCTTGGCGTAAAATGGCACTCGCGCGTCTTGGGACAATGCCACCATAGATGGTGAAGGTTTGACGAATAAAACTCAGCGAGTGACTGATCTCATGTAACGCTTCAATGGATTGGCGCTCGGTGAAGATCTGCTCATGATAATGCCAATGAGCGAGAGCATGCTCTAAAGATTGAATGAAACACGATTCAACAGTATCACTTTTAGCAGTATCAACTAAGGTCAAAGGAGTGACTTCATCTCCTTGATAACCTTGAGCAAGGCGGTAACCCTTAGCGGCTTTGCTTAGATTACCTAAACGCATGCCACCTTGTTCACAGAATTGACGAGACAGTGTAAACAGAGCATCTGTTTGACCGGACTTAAGTTCCAATTCGACTTCACAAATCGGTTCTTGCAGTTCGCCTGATTCAACAAAACCTTGATCGAATGCGACCTCGACTTGACTGCCATCAGGCATACCAATCAACCACTGCTCACGTGTGAAGTTGGTAGAAAATAGAGGAGTCAACTCAGCTTCCAGCGTTTCGATGTCTTTGCCCGCTGGCCAGATGTCCTCTGGATGTAGGGCTAGCTTAGGTTCATTGCTGTCATGTTCTGCATTGTATTCAGGCCTTTGATGCAGGCCTGCAACCACACGACCAGCCGTCTTTACGGTCTGTACAAATACGTCATCAAAGCGTCGAATGCGCAAGCCAGTATCGTGCTTACGTAACCAGTTATCGGGGGTGTCAAAGTAGATGTTACCTAGCTCACGACAACTGTGCTGAAGTACTTTAGTTTCAGCAATTTTATTGCGTAAAGTCTCTGAAAAATCAGGAGAAACAAAAAACTTCAGTTCTATCTCGGTTTCCATAGTTATACCTTTCTGTGAAGATAGGGACAGGATATTGCCAATTTGAAAACTCAGCAAGTCAGAAATATCGCCCTTATGATGATCTAAAACAGTTTTAATGAGACATTGATTAGGTTAACATGCGCGACTTTGTAGCCATCGCTTAACATTTCACCATGAATATGGTGTATGTTGTTTTAAGGTTATTATTTATTAGGTTGGATGACCATGCCAGTAAATACAATTATGGGGTTATTTGCAAAGTCCCCAATTAAACCTTTGCAGCGTCACGTAGTATGCGTGAACGAATGTTGTTCTCACCTAGTTAATTTCTTTGAAGTTTCTTCAAAAGGTGACTGGGAGAAAGCATCAGAAATTCGAGCTCAAATTTCTCACCTTGAGAAAGAAGCTGACGTACTAAAACGTGAAATTCGCCTTAAACTTCCTCGCGGTTTGTTTATGCCAGTTGATCGCACCGATATGTTGGAGCTATTAACTCAACAAGACAAACTAGCAAACCTAGCGAAAGACATTGCTGGCCGTGTATATGGTCGTCAACTTGTCATTCCTGCTCCTATGCAAGAAAACTTCATCGCTTACGTTAAACGTTGTCTAGATGCAGCGAACCAAGCACAAAACGTAATCAATGAACTAGACGAATTACTTGAAACGGGCTTTAAAGGCCGTGAAGTAACACTCGTTGCTGAAATGATTCATCAATTAGATGTAATTGAAGATGACACGGACGCGATGCAGATCGAACTACGCCAACAACTAATGGCGATTGAAGATGGTCTGAATCCAGTTGATATCATGTTCTTATACAAAATTCTTGAATGGGTTGGTGGTATTGCAGATCAAGCACAGCGTGTAGGCGCTCGTCTTGAAGTAATGCTTTCTCGATCTTAAATCATACGTTAACTATATAACGAAGAGCATTTTTTGAACAAACCACTTATGCGCTGAGTATTTCTCTCGCTGAGCGGTTTTTTGCGTCTAAATTTGTTCCGCTTGTTATCAAACAACTAGGTATTACGATGGATATCCTTGCTAACTACGGCACTGTCCTGATTATTGTTGCAGCAGCTTTCGGTTTCTTGATGGCTATTGGTATTGGTGCAAATGACGTTGCGAACGCAATGGGCACTTCAGTAGGCTCTAAAGCTCTAACCGTTAAACAAGCGATCATTATCGCAATGATCTTTGAATTCGCAGGTGCTTACCTTGCGGGCGGCGAAGTAACAGACACGATCCGTAAAGGTGTTATCGAAACATCTCTGTTTGCAGATCAACCTGACGTACTTGTGTACGGTATGATGTCTGCACTACTAGCTGCTGGTACATGGCTACTTCTAGCTTCATACATGGGCTGGCCAGTATCAACGACTCACTCAATCATCGGTGCAATCATCGGTTTTGCTTGTGTGTCTGTGGGTACTGAAGCTGTAGATTGGAACAGTGTCCAAGGCATTGTGGGAAGTTGGATTGTCACACCATTGATTTCCGGTATCTTCGCCTATCTCATATTTGTCAGTGCCCAGCGACTGATATTCGATACAGAAAACCCGCTATTCAATGCGAAGCGTTTTGTACCGGTATACATGTTCATTACTACAATGGTCATTGCACTTGTAACGATCAAGAAAGGTCTTAAGCACGTAGGCCTTCATCTAACCGGTACTGAAGCATGGTTATGGGCTGCAGGTGTTTCTGCTGTCGTCATGATTGGCGGTTACTTATACATTCAGAAGAAGTTTGCTAACCGCGAAGAAGACCACGGTTTTACTGGCGTAGAAGGTATCTTCAGCGTACTAATGGTTATCACAGCTTGTGCAATGGCATTCGCACACGGTTCAAACGACGTTGCGAACGCGATTGGTCCACTGTCTGCTGTTGTTTCAACGGTTGAGCACATGGGTGAAATCTCAGGTAAGAGCACTATCGCATGGTGGATTCTTCCACTAGGTGGTATTGGTATCGTTGTTGGTCTTGCAACAATGGGTCATAAAGTAATGGCAACCGTTGGTACTGGTATTACAGAACTAACTCCTAGCCGTGGCTTTGCAGCTCAACTAGCGACCGCGTGTACGGTTGTACTTGCTTCTGGTACTGGCCTTCCGATTTCAACCACGCAAACATTGGTTGGTGCGGTATTAGGTGTAGGCTTTGCTCGTGGTATCGCAGCTTTAAACCTAGGCGTTGTACGTAACATCGTAGCTTCTTGGATTGTGACGTTACCTGCAGGTGCTCTACTTGCTGTTGTATTCTTCTACGCAATTCAGGCTATGTTTACTATGTAATAGCCCTGACGCTAGTCAATATTAGCGTCAGAAAACGGTGAGCTTCAGTAAAGATATGTAAATACCATGTCATTATTGACTCAAACGCACAGAAAGGGAGGCTTTGCCTCCCTTCTTTGTTGCACCATATAAAAAAACTAAATATTATTTGCTCATTGAGGCTGACTCATACGCCTACTCAATTTGAATCGTTAAAGGATTTACTGTGAAAAAACTGATTAGCTTAGTTTTGTTCGCAATGCTTGCGGCTCCAGCTGCCTTTGCTCAAGACCGTTATATTGCTGACAAACTATTTACTTATATGCACTCTGGCCCAAACAATACTTTCCGTATCATAGGTAGTATTGATGCCGGCGAGAAAATCACCTACCTGCAAACTAACAAGAGCACGGGTTACACTCAGGTTCAAGATAGCCGAGGACGTAAAGGTTGGGTTGAGAGTAAGTTCGTAAGCACAAAAGAAAGTATGGCGCTGCGCATGCCTAAGCTAGAGAAAGAACTCTCTGAAGTAAAAGGCAAACTGGCGAATGCTCGCCAAAGTGCTGACAGCGAAAAAGCAGGTCTCGCAAGCTCTCTAGACTCTCGCAACAAACAGATTGCTGAACTAGAGCAGAACTACAGTGAGATTAGCCAACAGCTAACGAGCTCTCAAACTGAGAACCGTCAACTACGCGCTAAGCTAGATACTCAAAAAGATGACTTACTATTGAAGTACTTCATGTACGGTGGTGGTGTTGCTGGTATTGGTCTACTTCTTGGCCTTGTTCTGCCACACATCATGCCTCGTCGTAGAAAGTCACCAAACGGCTGGGCGTAAGCCTCGCATTTGCTAGTAGGTTCAGTATCGAATATCAAAAAGGAGCACCGAGGTGCTCCTTTTTATTTGTCTGGATTTATCATTCAAGTCACAGCGCTAACATCAATCACAGTAAGTAATATCGATAGTACTAACCTTTCCACTCATACAAAGCTGGGATTTCTATTTTCTGCTGATTGAATTCAATGATTACCGATTGTGGTTTAATCTCAAGCAACTGAATACCCCGCTCGATCCATTCCCCTTGAGCAACTTCATGTCCATTCACTTTTACCCAACGCTTAGTTTCGCTACTCGAGTACATGTGAGTTTGTAAGTCTAACTTAGGTAATACACCAGACAATCTATTGCCATGTGTTTCTAAATCGATGACCTGAGAATCCATATTCCCCACAGGTCTAGAATCCATCGGTTCAGATGAAACCGACTGCTCTCCCATCATTGATTCAAGCTTCAACGCTAAATCGGGTGACAACTCGGTGAGGTCTAACCCTTTCAGTAAATCACGGTCCGATTGCAGCGTGGCATTATCATTATTCGTTCCAGGTTGAACTGACGGTTCAATAGATAATGGCTCTAAATTCGTTGCTGCTTGATTACTAGTATCTACATTTGCCAATATCGCTTTTGAGTCACTAGCGATATTACCGATGTCGGTGCCCATCTTTGCATGTATCTCTTGACGCGGTAGTGCTTTCAAAAGCTGGCTTACCGGTGCCGAGCGAACAGAGAATAATGCTTCATCGTCTGCATCCACTGACACTGCATCCACACTGGCAATGTGAGGCTCAAGGTCTGATTGAAGCTTTGATTCAGGCAGAGCTACGGGGCTAGCCGAGCCTTGCTGCTGCTGTTGATTATGCGACTGGTAAGCCAGAACGCCGCCCACCAATAAAGAAGGCACCAAGACAAGGATCAGTCCCATTGTTAACGATGAACCTCGTTTGTTGCTAATCCCTCTAGCAGAACTAGGCACGTGATGGTTTTGGTAACCTTTAAAACTAGGTTTATTATTAGAAGACTGTTTAAGCTCGTGCATAATACGTGACATTAGCTTTCGCCTCCTTCTAATGACATCAACTTAGGCGAGTCGAGTTGAGCTAATCTCTGCAACCTTGCTAAGGTGCGCTTACCTGCGATGCCATCAACAGACATACCCTGCCAAGTTTGAAACGCTTCGATTTTCATTTTCAATTCATAGTCAAATACATCACTGCCCGATACGTCTTCACCCAAGACTTCTGAAAGCAATAGATCAAGTAAAGCAACCGCCTCACCTTGATAGCCCTCTTTCAGGGTCTCTCTTAGCGGCTGTTTCCAAATCGCGACATAATCACCTTGCCAAATTTGCTTTAAGGTGCGCTTAGGCATCACCAATAGCTTTTCGTTGACTAGGAGCTCAACAGACTCCTCAGACGCGCCATAAAGTACAGCAAACACAGGTTCTTGACCTAATTCCAGATTAAGAACCACGGGAACTCCAAGTTCAATCAAATATTCTAAATTGGCTTGATGTTGCTCACATACAAATACACTTTGTTGTTCACTCAAACATAGCCAATCACGAAGCGAAGATTCATACCCCCAAAGCGTGTATAGGTCCCTAATTGCAAGCGTTTGATTATTCCCTTGCCTTAAGTGATTCTGAACATCTTGTGGTAGTGCAAACTTCGAAGCCTTGAGATCTTGAACCGATATAGATTTATCATCCAATATCGGTGCTTCAGCCACAAATGAGCGTTGAGTATTCGCCGCTACTTCCGTTTTCACTTCACTGGAAGTATCCGCAGGCATCCATGAACTAATATAGGTTGGGGCGAAGTTAAAGGTCGCGATTACAAGGCCGACACTTAATGTGGCAATCCCCGCGTATTGGATTAATTTTGGAACTACATGAGTAGCACGAGTTTTCTCGACGTGATACACATCGGCCTGAAAGGACATGACCTGCTGACAAGCTCGGTTAACCGTTTCATTACTCGGTGATTTATCACCATCATGGAAAGCCAATTGCAGCGCTTTATCACACACCAAGTTAATGAGCCTCGGAATACCATGGGTATATTGGGAGATAAGCTTGATTGAACGATTCGAAAACAACATCTGCTCACCACCAGCCGTTTCCAAACGAAACGCGATGTACTTACCCGTTTCTTCGATATTAAGAGGTAGTAAGTGATAGCGACCTGTAATCCGCTGCGCGAGTTGACGTAGCTGTGTGGTTTGTAAGTGTTGCTGTAATTCAGGTTGGCCAACCAACAGCACCTTTAATAGCTTACGACTATCGGTTTCTAAATTGGTCAGAAGGCGTAGCTGCTCCAACACATCAGCTGCAAGGTGTTGGGCCTCATCTATCACCAATAAGGTTTGAATGCCTTCAGCATGGCTATCAAGCAGGAAGTGATGAATTGCCTGACTCAGCTGTTTCAACGACGCTTGTTCAGGGTATTCGACCTCAAACTCATCGCAAATAGCTTCAAGTAGATCTGAATTGGAAAACGTAGGGTTGAGTATAAGGCCAGCTTGAGTCTGATTATCGAGTGATGACAACATCGCTTTGGCGACCGTTGTTTTTCCAGTACCCACTTCACCAGTAAGCATCGCGAAGCCCCCACCTTCGCCTAAACCGGCTTGTAGGTTCTGCATCGCTTCTTGGTGACGCTGACTCAAAAACAAATAGCGAGAATTTGGTACAATCGAAAATGGCATCTCAACGAAGCCAAAATATTCCTTATACATGTGCTGCCCTATAATTACGATTAATGGAAAGTACCATTGCTCGCAGTAAAGTCCAGCAGTGATAAAACATTTCGAGGTGATAAGTTGCAAATATACGATAGCCTACCAAAAGACAATGGGCTACAGCGCTATCTAGTCGGTGGAGCGGTACGCGATAAGCTGCTCAATATTGATAGTTATGATAGAGATTGGGTCGTGGTAGGAAGTACCCCTCAAGAGATGGAAAGCCTTGGCTTTACTGCTGTCGGGAAAGATTTCCCTGTATTCTTACATCCAAAAACCAAAGAAGAGCACGCACTGGCTCGCACTGAGAAAAAATCCGGTTCGGGTTATACAGGTTTCGAATGTTACTTTGCACCAGATGTGAGTTTGGAAGAAGATCTCATGCGTCGAGATCTAACGATCAACGCCATCGCTCAAGATGACAATGGCCAACTTTACGATCCTTACCATGGCCAAAAAGATCTCTCTGATCGTATTCTAAGGCACGTCTCGGATGCCTTTGTTGAAGATCCTCTTCGTGTGCTGCGTGTGGCTCGCTTCGCCGCCAAACTCCATCATCTCAACTTTACGGTTGCATCTGAAACCATGGTGATGATGAGTGAGATAGTGCAATCAGGTGAACTGGCACACCTCACTGCCGAACGAGTTTGGCAGGAGTGGCATAAATCTCTTAGTACTCCGCACCCTGAAGTGTTCCTTTCTATACTGAAAGAGTGTGGCGCATTAGCTGTTGTGTTGCCTGAAATTGACGCTCTATTTGGTGTGCCTCAACCTGAAAAATGGCACCCTGAGATCGACACGGGCATTCACACTCTGATGGTGGCTAAACAAGCAGCACTCTTAAGCCAGTCATTGCCAGTACGCTTTGCCGCTCAAGTACATGATTTAGGTAAAGGCGTCACGCCAGAAAGCGAGTGGCCAAGCCACAAAATGCATTGCCATACAGGCTTAAAAATCATTAAGAAGCTGTGTGAAAGAGTCAGAGTGCCCAATGAATTCAGAGACCTCGCACTGTTAGTGTGCGAACAGCATTCCAATATCCACCGTGCAGGCGAGCTAAAGCCAACCACCTTCCTCAAGGTTCTCAACAAATTCGATGTTTGGCGTAAGCCAGATAGACTCGACGATATACTGCTTTGCTGCCAGGCCGATCACGCAGGCCGAAAAGGATTAGAAGATCAGCCTTACCCTCAGAAAGCGCGTTTTGAAGTGGCTTACCAAGCAGCGCTTCAAGTCGAAGTGAAATCGATTATTGCCGATGGTTTTCAAGGTAAATATATTCGAGAAGAACAAGAAAAACGCAGAGCGGTCGCAATTGAAAGGGCCCTATCTGAACTCGCTGATAATTAAGCATTAGAAGATTGATAAACACGTATCAAAAAACCCGCTATTAGGCGGGTTTTTCCGTTTCAATCTGTAGGACCATACATGTGTCTTCGTAAGTCGAGCGCTACTGCATCATCAAGAAAGCGAATAGACCAAAACCTAAAATCAAGCGGTAAATAACAAACGGCGTCATACCCATACGAGAGATAAGCTTCAAGAAGAAGTGAATACAGATATAAGCACTAATGAAAGAAACCACGATTCCCGTTAGCAAAGTACCAACATGGATTGGATCACCACTGGTCACTAACTTCAGGCCCAAATAACCACCAGCCAGAGTGATGATTGGGATAGACATCAAGAAAGAGAATCGAGCCGCCGCTTCACGTGTGAAACCAAGGTAAAGTGCTGCGGTAATCGTTGCGCCAGAGCGAGACGTACCTGGGATGATCGCCATTGCTTGAGCAAGACCAATAAACAGCGCCTTTTTCCAACCCGCTTGGTATTCGTCATCACGCAGGCTTGAGTTCTTATCCACCCACCATAGCAACAGACCAAAGATAATGGTGGTCGTCGCTATCCCCCATGCACTGCGCAAGTAAAGCTCAACAATATCTTTCATCAACAAACCAAAGATACACGCAGGAATCGTCGCGAGAATGATCATCCACGCTAACTTCGCTTCTTTACTGCGATCGCCTTTAAACACTGAACCAAAGAATGCGCTCAACAGAGAGACCACTTCTTTACGGAAATAGATAACCACGGCTGCCAAAGTACCGACATGGACAGCCACATCAAAAGCCAAGCCTTGATCTTCCCAACCTAAAACAGCAGAAGGAAGGATTAAGTGTGCAGAACTGGAAATAGGTAAAAACTCAGTAAAGCCTTGCACCAACGCCAACATAAACGCTTCAAAATAACTCATTACTTGCCTTCAAATTATAGTTTCATATCTACAACAGAGAGTGTGTCTAATTGCTGCATATTCTGCCATATTTCACTGACGGTTCTTCCATCTTGCGGGATCACTCTCGCAGGACAGAGATCATAAAGTGGTTGTGTTACAAAAGAATATTTATAGATATCACTGCGTGGTAATTCTGGCTCGCTCTCAGAAACCACCTCTCCAAACAGCACAATATCAAGATCGAGCTTTCGATCTTGAAGCTTATGGGCATCTTGAGGGCGACCCCATTTAAACTCAATTTCACGGAGGTGCTGTGAAAATTCAGTCAATGAGAGTGATGTATCGATCTCAACCACAAAGTTATAAAACGAGTGGCTTTTAAACCCCACAGGCTCACAGTGATAGATCTTAGAGCATTTAAGGTTAGTCCCTAATGATTGAAGCTCTGTCCATGCCACCCTTGCATGCTTGTCGCGGTCTATGTTCGTGCCAACACCAACATAGGCTATTGTCATGCTTGACCTCTTTCGATGATCACACCCACGGCTTTTGCTTGTGGTACTGCGCCAGGCTTCGCTAGACGAATTTTAATCCAAGGCACTGAGAACTGAGTCATAATCAATTCAGCGACTTCTTCTGCCACACGCTCAACCAATAGGAATCGGCCATTCGCAATGTGGTCAAGTACGGCAGTGCTGACTGTCGAGTAATCCAAAGCATCGACAACATCATCACTCTTACCTGCTGGGCGATTGTCATGAGCCATTTCAATATCAAGCACAAGTTTTTGTTTAATCTCTTGTTCCCAATCGTAAACACCGATCGTTGTAATTACTTCTAGCTGTTCAATGAAAACTTTATCCAGTGCCATGACTTGTCCTTTTAGAGGTCGGATACCCATACCGGGGAAAAAAACGTATTATTTGCGTAATTCCAGATATGATATCAATTACTCTTAGATTGAGCATTATTTTCCCATCGTTAGGCTTATAACTGTTTAAGGAAAAACATGACCCCATTGGCACTCATCATGATTATTGCTGCCTATTTACTAGGTTCAATCTCTAGTGCGGTCTTGATATGCCGAGTCTTAAGACTTCCTGACCCAAGAACTGTGGGGTCCAATAACCCCGGAGCCACCAATGTGCTTCGCGTGGGTGGCAAAGGCGCCGCTGCGGCCGTCCTGCTTTGTGACATGCTTAAAGGCACCATTCCTGTTTGGCTTGGCTACTACCTCAAGATCGATCCCATCATTTTAGGTGTTGTGGCGATCGCAGCCTGCCTTGGTCATATGTATCCAATATTCTTCCACTTTAAAGGTGGTAAAGGCGTCGCAACCGCACTCGGAGCTATCGCCCCAATTGGATTCGATCTAACGGGCATGATCATGGCGACCTGGTTAGTTGTGGCATTTTTGTTTCGTTATTCTTCTTTAGCTGCACTGGTTACTGTGTTGCTCGCACCTTTCTACGCTTGGTTAGTCAAACCTCAATACACACTGCCTGTGGCCATGTTGTGTTGTTTGATCGTCCTACGTCACCATCAGAATATCCGCCGCCTACTCGATGGCAGCGAACCAAAACTCGGGCAAAAAAAATCGGCTTAAACTGTCATGTCTAAGCCGATCCATTTTTAAATTGAGATACGTTTAAACCAACGTAAATCTCTGTCGAGCAATACTATTCAATATCTAAAGCTTACAGCAGATGTTTATCTAAAAACGTCTTCAGCATTGTGTTCACAAACTCTGGTTGCTCTAGCGAACTAATATGACCAGCATCAGGAATCACCACTAACTCACTGCCCGTAATACAATCGTTCATTAGGTATGACTCAAGTGCCGGACGTGGTTTGTCTTCTTGCCCTACAG
>NZ_JBFRVX010000214.1:0-560 GCF_041475345.1 Vibrio sp. 10N.222.48.A3
AACCATCCACCACAACATGTTACCGCCCCCGCGGAAGTAGTCACTAGTCGTACTTGTAAATGTTCTAAACATCCAACCTATCGCGATCAAGAATAGGAAATAAATGCCGACAATAATCGTGTTGAGTTCCATCGTGTATCCTTTGTCCGTTGTAATTTGTTACACGGACTATAGGTAAACAGTGAAATCATTTGTAGTACAATACTCCAAATAAGTGACCGCGATCTATATATCTGTAAAATCATTCATCATACAAGTGATCGCTATCAAATATACATCCCTCTAGATACCTTGCATATCACCTATAACCAGGGTGATTGAGAGCTTAAGTTGCGGAAATAGGCCCCAATTATTACTTCTCTTATTATAATAATTGGGCGGAATTGGATACTTAGCAGACCGCGACTTATATTGTAAATAATGATAAAGAGGTACGCTTCACATTGGTAATAAACCAATCAAATGGCAACTTGATTACCTAATGAAAAACCGATATTGATCTATATAGGATACGTAGTTCCACCTATTAAATTTAGTTGGTTAACAAGTAACGGAACGAC
>NZ_JBFRVX010000215.1:0-7322 GCF_041475345.1 Vibrio sp. 10N.222.48.A3
TCATACCTAATGCGCGGCAAACCTGAAGATCCGATGCCAAAAGCGGTACAAAAAGCGATTGAATACGCGAAAGCGCACAATGTGCCAGTTGTACTAACACTTGGTACTAAGTACGTGATCGAAGGTAATGCGGAATGGTGGCAAGAATATCTGAAAGAAAACGTAACCATCGTCGCGATGAACGAAGACGAAGGTGAGGCGTTAACGGGTGAAAAAGATCCGCTTCTAGCTGCTAACAAAGCACTTGAATGGGTTGACCTCGTTCTCTGTACTGCTGGCCCTATCGGTTTATACATGGCTGGCTACACCGACGAGCCTGCGAAACGCGAAACCACTCTGCCATTGTTACCGGGTAACATCCCTGAGTTCAATAAATTCGAGTTCAGCCGTGCTATGCGTAAGCAAGACTGTCAAGACCCGGTAAAAGTATACTCTCACATTGGCCCTTATCTTGGTGGCCCGCGCGAGATTAAAAACACCAATGGTGCTGGTGATGGTGCACTTTCTGCACTTCTACACGACATGGCAGCAAACAGCTACCACCACGTGAATGTTCCAAACTCAGAAAAGCACGAGCACTCGTGTCTAACGTATTCTTCTCTGTCTCAAATTTGTAAGTACGCAAACCGTGTAAGCTATGAAGTGTTGACTCAGCACTCTCCTCGCCTTTCTCGTGCACTACCTGAACGCGAAGATAGCTTAGAAGAAACATACTGGGATCGTTAATCGACCACATTAAGTAGTTAACTCTTAGAGGTTAACGCCAAGCTAGATTACCCATTCCTTGAAGGGCTGCTATATGCAGCCCTTTTTGTATTCAACACCAATATAGCCGTAACTGAAGGTAATCAGATCGAATATTTTGCTCGTTTAAGATTTGATCTCGCGCAATGACTCTTTAGATCTGTTATCTTCCAGCACATAATTGATGTGGTTTGCCTTTACTTGGCAAATTTATACAGTACTATCGCCACGCAAACGTTTACGTACCACCTTTCGGTTCTGATATAAGGATCAAATATGCTGTCTGATATTGATATTTGTCGCTCTACTCCCCTTAAAAACATCAGTGAGGTTGCCAAGCAAGCTGGCCTGCACCACAACGAACATCAGCCATTAGGGCAATACAAATCTAAAGTGTCTCTCACATCACTTGAACGCCTCGCTAGCCAACAAGATGGTAAATTAGTCGTGGTTACGGCCATCACACCGACGCCTCTTGGTGAGGGCAAAACCGTCACCACTATCGGATTAGCGCAAGGCCTAGCAAAGATTAACCAATCCGCTATAGCCTGCATTCGCCAACCTTCAATGGGCCCGGTATTTGGTGTAAAAGGTGGTGCAGCTGGCGGTGGCTATTCACAAGTTGCCCCAATGGAGCAATTGAACCTTCACCTGACTGGCGACATTCATGCCGTAACAGTCGCTCATAACCTCGCCTCTGCCGCTATTGACGCTCGTTTGTATCATGAGCAACGTGAAGGGTTAGAAGCCTTTGAGGCTCGCTCAGGCTTAAAAGCTCTGGATATCGACCCACGCAGAATAGTATGGCGACGTGTACTTGACCACAATGACCGCGCACTGCGTATGATCACGGTTGGCAAGAACGAAGCAGGCAAAACAATTAATGGCTTTGAGCGCGAGGACGGCTTTGACATCTCAGCCGCTTCAGAGCTGATGGCTATTCTTGCTCTAACTGATGACCTTCAAGATTTAAGAAAGCGCATCGGGCGAGTGGTACTCGCATACAACAACCAAGGCTTGCCATTAACCGCAGATGACTTCAACGTAGCAGGTGCTATGACCGTCACAATGAAAGACTCCATAGAGCCAACATTGATGCAAACCCTTGAAGGGATTCCTACCCTAATTCACGCAGGGCCTTTCGCTAACATCGCACACGGTAACTCTTCTATTATTGCCGATAAGATTGCGTTAAAGCTGAGTGATTTTGTTGTGACTGAAGGCGGTTTCGGCTCAGATATGGGCTTTGAGAAAGCGTGCAACATCAAAGTGAAAGCATCGAACAAAAAGCCAGATTGTGCTGTTATTGTCGCAACATTACGAGGTCTAAAAGCCAACTCAGGTTTATACGATTTGAGACCGGGAACTCCGCTACCAGATTCAATCTTTAATGATGACCAAGACGCGCTCATTGCAGGGCTTGAGAACCTTAAATGGCACATCAACAACGTTAAGCAATACCAAGTGCCTACAGTTGTTGCGATCAATCGATTTCCACAAGACTCAGCTCAAGAGCTCGATGCTTTGAAACAGATGATCACCGACTTCGACCCAAGCGTTAGCGTTGAAGTAAGCGAAGCATTTGGTCAGGGTGGCGAAGGGGCGACTAAATTGGCTCACGCCGTAGTAAAAGCTTGCCAAAAACAGAGTGAATTTAAGCCTTTGTATCACTCAAAGCAAAGCCTAGAAGAAAAGCTGATGGCCGTCGCTGAAGTTGGCTATGGCGCAGCAAGTATCTCGCTATCTCCACTGGCTAAAAAACAACTGGCCGAATTCAAACTGCATGGCTATAACGACCTATCGGTTTGTTTAGCAAAAACACCACTATCGATCTCGACAGAAGCACACGTAAAAGGTGCACCATCTCAGTTTGACGTACCCGTTAGGGAGCTAAAACTGTGTGCTGGTGCTGGCTTTATTTACGCGCTGTGCGGCAATGTAATGACCATGCCAGGCCTACCTGATAAACCGGCTTTTATGTCGTTGGACATTGATAGCAAAGGAAACATCGTTGGTTTAAGTTAATTACGACAAGACATAGGCTAAAAATCCGCTTTATCTAGAATAGCCTGTCCGTACTATGCTCCCCATTATATTTACGGACAGGTCTACTTTCTGATACCTAATTGCTTAATTAACACCCCAAATGCAATAAATTTCATTGAAACCAAAATTATATGCACGCCTGATTATAAGTTTTGGGTCAAGATCACATTAATAGACCTACAAAATATATAGTATTGCGCTGATTTTTCGAGGACAGTGATGAATACGAGTATAAAAAAACTAATCAGCCAATTTCTATGTACCCTGTTTGTCCTAGGATTAGTCCCTGCTCTCTATATAAACTCTGAATTTGAACGGGTTGAAGCTCAGCATGCGCTGAACATCAAACAGTCGAATCAAAACCAAATCGAATACAGCTTTCATCAACTCGCGATTATTGTTGAGCAAATATCAAACGCGGTTCCCTCTATTGCCGCTTCACAGACCCTACTCCGTGCAGTTGCTGAACCTTCGATTGCTAACAAACAGGCACTTCAAGATCTCTGGGTAGTATTAGTAAACGGGCAACGGTACTACTCTCAACTACGTTTCCTAGATCTAGACGCCAACGAAGTCTTCCGCGTCAACTACAAGGATGGTCAAGCAACTATCGTCGCAGACCACAAGTTACAGAACAAATCCTCTCGCGATTACTACAAAGTGCTACAAGAATTATCGATCGGAGAGGTAAGCGCTAAAGGCATTGATCTTGAGGCCGAAAATGGAGAGTTAATTCGCCCCTTTTCGCCGACACTTCGCATTATGACGCCTGTCACTGTAGGGGAGCACATTATTGGCTATTTCATTGCTAACCTAAATATGCGCGAGATCTATGATCGCTTACATTACCAGATAGGTACATCAGCGACAGTTCCGGTCATTCTTAACAAATCGGGTCATGTCATCATGGGGCCCGACCCTGAGGATTCATTTGGGCATATGGTTGAATCACGTTCAGACAAGACGTATGCAAAACTAGCCCCAGGCCTGTGGCAGAATATTCAAAGCGGTACCTCATCCAGCTATTTTGATGGTAAAAACTGGTATTTTCACTCTGACATCAGCCCTAAAATTAAGCAGTTTGAAGGACCAATCTATATGGTTCTTCATATTGAAGAACATCAATTTAACACTCAGTTTCAACAAGAAAATCACGCCATAGTCGTTCAGATAATCATACTCTCGATATTGATTTCAATGATTTCTGCAGGTTTCGTACTGTGGAACAGAAATCATAAAAAGAACAGTATCGAAAGCCAACTCGCCAAAGCAGCAATGAATGGTATGTCTGCCCTATTAATCACAGACAAAAATAACCGAATCATAAAAGTAAACCAAGAGTTCACCCGTGTCAGTGGCTACGAGTTAGAAGATGTAAAAGGTAAACAGCCTTCATTGTTTAACGCTGGCCGCTATAATGAAGAGTTCTACATTAAAATGTGGAGCGTTATTAAAGAGACAGGGATGTGGGAAGGCGAAGTGGTGAACCGACGAAAGGATGGCACCTTCATCACGGAAATTCTTCGAATACAAACCATCAAAGACTCAAAAGATGTGATTCAATTTTATGTTGCATCATTTGTTGATATCAGCAAACGCAAAGAGCTCGAGAATAAACTGAGAAACCTTAGCGAAAAAGATGCACTATCTGGCTGTTGGAATAGACGAAAGTTCGACCTGGAGCTTCGTGACGAGTGTTCTCGCGTTAGTCGTTACCCTACTCGCGAGCAGTCTTGCTTAGCCATATTGGATATTGACCATTTCAAACGCATTAACGATAGGTTTGGACATGATTATGGCGATAAAGCGATTCAAATCGTAGCACAGGTACTGCAACGTGAATGTCGAGATACCGACTTCGTGGCTCGTATTGGTGGAGAAGAGTTTGGGGTTATCTTGCCTCACACGACACCAAAAGAAGCCGACTATGTGCTTAATAGGCTGAGAATCGCGATCAGTATCGAGTTCGACAACGTCGTTACAATAAGTGGCGGAATAACCAACCTAACAAGTGAACCAGCACTCAATTATAAGTGCGCTGATTTAGCACTGTACGAAGCAAAAGCAGTAGGTAGAAACAGTGTATGTTTGTTCCTTGATAGCGAAATGAGCGAAATTGCATAGCAGAAGCCTGAGTCGCACCACCGCCCCGCTAACTTGTTCATTTCACTCTAGAGTCGTTCACTTAACCATCAATTCGGTGCGGGGTAGAACTCAAGCTTATTCCCTTCGACTACCAGAATGCAATCCATATTCGCAGCATGGGCTGCCTGCTTACCAAGGTGAGTATCTTCAAACACAACACACTGCTTTGGCTGCAAACCCATACCCAAACAAGCAGCTAAGAAAGTATCAGGGTTTGGTTTGTGATTCTTCACATCTGTCGCTGTCACTAAGATATCCAACTTACTCAAGATATCCGTTTTATCTAACAGTTGTTCTGCGCTCTTGCGTTGACTGCCCGTTCCAACAGCTATCTTCTTGTCACCGAGATGGTCTATCAAAAGAGAATACGTACAAGGGATAATATCTCCTTTGTCTTCAATAGCTGCAAACGAAGCCATTTTAAACGTAGAAACCGCTTGTGGGTCGAGCGATAAACCGTACTTACTATTTACCTCACCCGCGATCTTATAACTCGGCATTCCACCTAAGCTATGCAGCCAAGACGCTTCGAAATAAAAGCCGAACTCTTCCGCCGTTTGCTGCCATGCTTTTACATGTGCTGGCATTGTATCGATCAACGTACCGTCCATATCAAAGATTAATCCTTCATATGCCGTTAAATCAATTTTCATCACTACTATCACTCTTTAAGAAAGTTACTGATACCATACCCAATATTCAGTATCATGACCCCATATTACTGTTCAAAATGGATGTTTATGTTACAAATATCTAACTCTGTTTCAATTCAAGACTGGGAACTCCAGCTAACCGCGATCAGAGCTCAAGGAGCCGGAGGTCAAAACGTCAATAAAGTATCGAGTGCGATACATTTACGTTTTGACATCAAGCACTCAACCCTACCCGATTTCTATAAAGAAAAACTCCTTGCACATAAAGATGGTCGTATCACTAAAGATGGTGTGATTATCATTAAAGCTCAACAGTACAGAACTCAGGAGCAAAACCGAGACGATGCTTTGGTACGTTTGAAAGAGCTGATCTTAGAAGCAACAAAAGTTCAAAAAGTGAGACGAGCAACCAAGCCAACACGCGGCTCTCAAAAAAGACGTTTAGAAAGTAAAAAGCAAAGAAGCACCACCAAACAACTTCGCGGAAGAGTAGACTAATTGTTTCATGTCCGTAGTGAGCACCTCACCATGAAACAATCATTTTAGCTCTAACTAGCTGGACAAAAGACGATACCTGACATTATTTATTCGTAGACAATTTATTCGAAGACTGGTTGTTTGAGGCTACGTATTTAAAACACTATTGATTAGAAAATATCTATTGGAACAAAACGCTACTTCTGTTTTTTGACCGACAAAATCAGTTTAATCAACAGCATTCGCTCTTCACTGGTTAACAAACGACTAGCAGCAGCTACATCTTCCGCTGCTGCTTCAGACGATCCTACAACGTCGAGTACGACATCCAAGTCCGTCACTTTCAAAGTTCTCGTGATCGAACGATACTGAGACATTTTGATATCAGCCTCTCCGCGCTCAATTCGTTGATAGGTTTTCAAGCTCATTCCTGCGCTAGCCGCTAATTTTTCTTGAGACCAATTGCCTAGCTTCCTACGCTCAATCAGCGCAATGACTATAGGTTCTTGTGACATAAGCACCTCCAGAATAGACAGTTATGACCTAATTTCAGCAAGAAGCAGACCATATTGACTTAGAACAGTTTACATAAGCGATTAAAGGCATATTATTCGGCCGATAAAAACGTTACGTTTCATGGACTTTCACACTTACAACGGCGTTAACTCGCGGGTAGATAAGTTTGAATTATCAGAGCTAGGAAATAAGAAAAATTGCAAATTGCGAATAATGATAGCGTGAAATTGGAAATTGCGAATCTCTATAAATTGGCATTTCCTTGCATACAACAGGCTTTAGAATCAGAAGATACCCGTAATGAAATTATTGCGGTACAGCAGAGATTACTGACTTACAAAGAAGTGCTGTTACACGGAAATATGCTAGAAGATAAAGAATTAAAACAGGCTTTTTCTGCATTGAACCAAAGCGAGAAAGGTGTTGTACAAGGTGGTATTCAAAATATCAACGATGCAATAAAGCAAATGGATGAAATTATCGAAAGGTATAGCAGGAAGGCGAAAATCAATAAGCAGGCTTATCAGCAAGTTTGAATCGATAGTACACCGAAATAACTAAGTCGACGCTGTCGCTTGTTAAAGCGTCGACTTACTCAAAAACAGGGTGTTTAACGTAAAGCTATTTTCTAAAGCGATTAAACGCTCTAAAGCCAGAAAACAACATCAACATACCTAGCAAGCCAAATGATACACTCCCACCACTGCTACCAGAGCTTGTAACGGGCTTCTTCTTCAAGCC
>NZ_JBFRVX010000216.1:0-7061 GCF_041475345.1 Vibrio sp. 10N.222.48.A3
ACCTGTGACTTGAATGTTTGGGAGCGCGCATTGGATAAAATATGCGACATTAACTTCCTCGGTAACCATAGGTCGTCATCACAAACCGTTTTCAAGCAACGTGTAAGGTGTTCTACAGGAGCATCTTGATAGATTATGCCCTTTATATTAAACATGTTGAATAGTTGCATTACGGTAATACTCTGTCCGGTAATATCAGAGGGAACGTCATAGATTACCCATTTGTTGGACTCTACTTTTGATAAGGTGATGTAAACATCTTTGATGTCAGCTAAGAGTAAGTAACTAATGAGAATGACATCAAACGTCTTGCGATGATTCGAACGTTCAATGCCTGAAATACATTCGCGACTAAAACAAAAGTCACTGTATTTCTCTATTTCTCGTTGAATAAACTGGTTATTTATACCGTTATCGCCAATTAGGAGCATGTGCTTTAAATTATTTTTACTGTTATGCATACTTTACTCCGAAACTGACAAATCGTGTTGTGATTATATGATACTGGGTTTTATATAATTGCGTTGCATATCTCAGGATTTATATAATTACATATTTAAGGCTGCTGTGAAAGGAGGGGTTCTATAGAAATTTGTAATGTATCGTCATATATTCCTCCCGGTTTGTTCTCTGTTTCCCCAATTACAAAACTCAAAGGAATAGGTTGACCGATCGTAGCCGAAATACGCTGAATTTTTGCATCAAGTTGACCGAGGTTTACTCTATCGTTATCTAGGGAAAGTTCGTATGGAATATCCCATTTTGTCTCATCAGATTCATGACGTAGCATCCCTTGATGGGATGATTCCAATACGATGGTATACGCTGTATTACTTTGCACCCATAGGTTCGGTGCAGAACGAATAATCTTGTTTGAATATAATGTTCCTAGATCAAGGTCATAATGCTGTTGAGTTAACCCATAAAAGTGAACTTTTGCAGCTGGTGGCACGGTAACAGATACTGGGAGTGAGCTAGGGCTAATCTCTATTTGTTGGTTGTCTGAGGTATAAGAGGGCGACACTTCTAAAAGCCCCCGGTAGGTTCCTGACGCTAGCCACTGTTTGCTTGGGAAACGCATTTGTATGGTTGTCGAAGGTTGACTGTCGGTTAATGATACATGCCACTGATTGGCGATTGGCACACCCACTTGTCCACTCCACTCGAAGTTGAGTTTGTCTTGGTTTACCCCTTTTAACGTCCGACTAGTATCATTAAGTTGTAGAACCAAACTCAATTTACAGTCTTCGCCAATTATATTCGCATCGATCCTGTAAGTATTAATTGTTGCGTAATTACCAGTGTTGAAAACGTCGTATTGAGACTGGGATGAGACGGGTTGAATCGTCAATGCACTAGCTTCACATGCTAATACAGAGGATACAGAATTTATGGCGATGAGGAACCATCCTCCCCACCGAAGTTGTTTAATCCACATACACATCTCCTAGTCTGATCAAGTTGTCACTGCGCTCGCTGAGAGTAATGACGGCTGACTCTTGTCCTTTAGTGTCAAGAATCAGTTGATATTTCCCTGGCTTTAACCCAGATATCGCAAATATGCCACTCCGATTGGTAAAGAAGTCAATCGGTAACTGTTTAGCTTCACCAAGGTAATGTGCTACACCAGCGACAAGTGAAATTGGATTGTTATTTTGACGGTCGTATAGCTTACCAATCACGGTTAAGACAGCATCGGAACCAATTTGTAGTTGGAAGCCCCGCTTGTAATCAGGCTTAACCCAAAAAGCACCATCCCCCAAATCATATCCCGGTGGTAAGTTATCGACCTCATAACCGATGACTTGGCTATTATAAGCAACAAGATCAGGGACCATGGCACTGGCATCTCCGTTAAGGTAAACGCGTGCGTACTCTCCATCTTTTGTTGGGTCTAATGCCACGTCATTCTCTGCGAGGCTTTCGTGCTTGCTGACAATAGCGAATGCTTCTCGGACTGGTCTGCCGATCGTTACCGATGAACCTGCAAACGCAAGTGCACTGCTGATGGTCACGTCGGTACTGTGGTTTCTTGTGTCACCACTAATGTCGTCAAGTCGCGAGGCATGGGTGGCACTCAATTCGTAACGGTTTGCTGTATAGTTAATACCAGCGTCCATATCGGCGTCCGTTTCTTCATTCGTAATGACACTCGCAAAGCCTGATATCCCTCCGGTGTTACCTATATTATTCTGATAGCTGTAATCTAAGGCGGCTTCTCTTAGCTCTGTACTGTAACGACCGACGACACGAGTTTGTCGGCTAAGAGGCCAACTTATGGTGAGCGTAGTGCTGATGTCATCGTCTTTACTGGCGTGATCTTGATAGCTAACACGGGCACTCCAAGTCGCGTGAGTATCAAACAGTCCGTCCGATAAACTCGGGCTAATTAGCCAATAGTCGTTCTCTTTGTCTATTCCTAAACGGTAATTGACTGTCATGGCGGCACGTAATGATCGACTTAGATAAATCGAACCGAATGCAGAAGCATAATGAGTGGTTAAGTTGATGTCTTTATCGGAGGCGCCAAACCCAGCAACACCAGTAAAATTGTTGCTCAGATACTCATAACTAACACTCAGTTGTGGAGCCAGTGTATTCTTACTGGAAAATTCCGCATCGAATGCAAATTTGTAAGCATCGCCATTTCCTAATACAGGATGTTCGCTACGTGAAGCATTGAGTTCAGTGACTCCCCATCTAGAAGCGATGAGTGCGGTAGTACCATATTGGTATAAATCTTCACGGGTTTGAAAGTTGGTACCTAACGTTAACCAAGGGTTAATCCCCACATCAATATAACCATGGAAAATACGCTCATCGGTTAGGTATTCTAGTTGTCCATTTTGGAGTTCAGAGGGTGCTCCGTACATAATGCTATATTCAAACTCACCGCTATTGAGCAAGTCGTTACCCGTCGCAATAGAAAACTCGATACGCTCTTCGTTTCCAGAACGATCGGTAATGACGAGTACAATATCGTTACTACCTTGCGCAAGAGGTATATCACTCAGGTTGTAGCTACCAGCGCCTAAAGTTAGTCGTTGGACTGCAATCCCATCTATATAGACATCGACATTCGAGGCTCTTTGAAGTGTGAATGATTGATTGGCTCGTGGTCGTGCATTTCTGGTTGGAATCAGTGTGAAATCTCGAGTTAAGCCAATACCAAGTATATCGGTACTGTCCTGAAAAGATTGGCCACTGTTGTACATATCGCCGAGCACAAGTCGTGTACCTTGCTGTGCAAAGTCAATATTAAGACGAGTTCCTTCTCTCACATATTGTGACTTTTTCGATGAACCATTTTCTAAATAGGATTCATATTCAAAATTGAAAAAACCAATGTTAAGTGCAGAGTCGAATTGACTGCGATAAAGATCTTGCCTTGACGATTTTTGATCGACATATTGGCTCTCATTGGCGGAAAGGGCGACGTTAACGTATCCGCTTAACAGACTTGGCTCAGCATAGTTATAAAAATCATCTGCGCCGTTCATCGAGAGTTGTTGGGTTAAGCTAAATTCTGGCGGAACCGTCACGATACATTCCAACGAAGAAAAGTCGAAATTTAGTCCCAGCCCTACGCTCATAAAGTGGTGCTGCGACAGCATCTCATCGTCTGTCGTCTCATGGAGCTTACCAATACCTTCTTGAGTGACGACAGACGAAAGGAGAGACAGCGTACTTTCCTTTGGCAAAAGAATTTGGTTGTTTGCGGTAATGATAATATCCGCTTCACCAAGAATGGTGTCACTTATCCTTAGTAAAGAGGTAAGTTGAATGTCGCGTCCTGTCGGGTTCAATACCATATCCTGGCCCCAAGTTACAGGGCTTAAGGCGGCACAATAAAACAGTACTAATCCCAAGACATAGAAAACTTGCCACATCTTGTGAGAGGTTTCAGTTTTCATATCCATGATAAGTGCCTACTGGTAAGTAATTTAAAGAAGAAGGCAAAGTAATAGTCGAGCGTGGTGGAATAAACTGTTCACCTAAAGCCTCATGTACCTTTTGGTTCTGAGATTCGAGCCCCTTAAAATGAAGTAACGATGTATAGGTAAATCGCGACCCTGAATTAGTGAGTGTTAGTTTTCCTTGTTCATCTATATGTAAGTTCACGTCAGGCTCTAGCGAGGATGAGTGAATGTGCAACAACGCATTGTAGTGAACTTGCAAATTGATACCGGTTGTTAAACTGGTAGGACTGTCCATTTTTTCGTTGTTTTGACCAATATTTAAGGTACTGAAACGAACAAAGTAACTTTGGGAAGTTTCGAGTTGGCGGTTTCCCAACCATTGTATACGGAATACTTGACGTTCACCGGGTGCCAACATAGCGGCAGGTGGAAACACAAACATCACCTCACTCGATAGATCTATTGTTTGGAACGTACCATCAGGTAAGAATTTCAAACGACGAACGTTAGCTTCAAGTGGGAGATCCCGCGTTGAGTTGTTAGTCACAACCAGTTGCGATGTTGCCCTGTGATCGGTATTGAGTTCAATGACGGTTGGAAACAGTGTTATGCCAAGCGCTTGTCCACACAGAAAACAAGAAATGAACCCACCAAAAATATAACGTCTCATTGCTACTGATCCTGCTCGATTTCAATCGATAGCGTCTCTACATTGTAATTTTCAAGTGGCTGCATTTCGAAAAAACGAGTGGAATAGGGAAGAACTAAAGTTCCTGGAATACGTTTGGCGATTTCTACGCCTTTTAAATAGGTTGATTTTTTGCCGTCAGAAATTTTCCATGTCGTATTGGTTAACCGACCATAACTATTACCGCTGTTCAGTACTTCAAGGACCCATTTGTTATTCTTGTTATTTGGTTCGATACTTTTAATTTCTAGTTGAGAGGCAGTGTTCTGAGGTCGCACGTTGATAAGCGTATTAAACTGAAGTAACAGACTCACTTGCCCTTGGTTGCTACTTGCTCTTTGAACTTTCACTTGCTTAACAGCAATACGAAAAGCTTTTGACTCTGTAATGGACGGATCGCCTAAATATCGGACCATAATAGATTGCGAACGTCCAGGCTCTATAATTGCAGTTACTGGAATCACTAATAGCTCGTCATCTGCAGGCGTCGTGGTCTCTTTTCCGTATTCATCCATAGTCATAAATACTGGAGACAGTTCGACTGTGAGTGGTTCGGTAGACGAATTCTCAACCCTCATTGTCATTTGAGCTCTTTTACCAAGTGGCGTCATCTCCATAGACATCGGCTCTACTTTGAACGCATGAGCTGACAAACAAGTGAGTGACAATAATAAGAGAACAGTCCATTTATGCATGATCCATTTATACATCGCGATGAGCTCCAAATTAAACTAGAGTCGTAATACAACTGAGGTTAAGTTTTAATACAACAAAGGCTTAGATGAAGTCGGAGGCCAAATAATAGCCCCCGACTTATTCAACCTCTAATTTGAGGTGATATTTACGGTTAACGTATCTGAATAACCACCTGCCCATGGGGAGGTTTCTGTTGTCACAATATCAATGGACGCGGCAACACCAGTCGCCAATACTCCTGAACCACCATAAGAGTTACTGATTGAAACGTCATTTAGGCCTGGGCCTCCTGGCGCATTAAGCGTGAAAGGAGCTAAGCCTGAAGGGTTAAATGTTGCTTCGTATGTAAGAGCGTAGTCTTCGCTATCATCGGACTCTAGACCACCCTCAGCACTCGTCAGTGTTACAGTTGCACCATCGACGTCATTACACTTCATGTTAAGGCCACTAACAGAAAGGTTTTGAATTTGAGATACATTACCAAAGTCCATCAGTTGTGTTGAAAGACCAGTAACTTCACATACAGGTGAAACAAAACCAACTAGCTGGACATCACCAGGAGCGGCTTGAACTTGAGCACCAAAAATAGCTGTGACTGTTGCTGCGTAGAGTGTTAGCTTTTTCATTAGAAATTCCTTTATCTTAAATGATTGGCTCGAATACTGCTGAGCGTATGTTGTTCTGCAGATACATTGCAGAGCTTTTACTTGGTCACGCTATGAATCGAAGGGTAAACTTCGATCTCAATAACGTCTTGATAATAACCCGCGAAACGCAAGCTATTTTCGAGTGCTACCCTAAGGCTCCCCTGTTGAGAGAAAGGAATAACACCAGAACTGTTTATCATTACTGGTGAAGTAAGTTGGCTGCTGTGCCTACTTTCATAAAGCCGAAGCTCGTCTATTTGTAATGACAGATTATAAGTTTCAATAATATCAACCCCTTGGTGCTGATATTTTAAGCCTCCATATTTTGAATTAATCGTTATACCCAACGGACGGTTACAATACATATTAAAAGGCAATAGTTGCACATCATGGTGTTCCGTAAACTTCATGACATTGCCAGAAAAGAAATTTATTTCGCATCGATCTTTGATCTGGCCATTAATTCCTAACGTTAAGGTGTTAGCACTGGTGTAGAATGAAAGTGACAGACTAAAAATTAACGTTGAGACGATGAATTTGTGAATAAATACGAATGCTCTAATCATCATTTCACCTCTCATTGATTGATTGAATGTAACCTGTTGCTTAACTTTCAAAACTATAAGTGCTTTAAAAAATGGTGAAGTAGTAAAAAAAGTTTATTATTTAGACGAAGTATGAGTTTTAGTATGAGTTTAAGGTAAGGTATAAATAGTACATTTTTAGATAATAATTTTGTTTTCAATTAGATAGGCAGTTTTTGACCCACAGTTAAATTCACGAGTGGATTTTTATTAATTGATAAAATTAGAACTATGGTCTACGGCGTTATTTTTGGTTAATTTTTCGATGGATTATTCTTCCAGGAATATTTTATTTTTAGTTTTATTCACTGGTTTATAATTTGAATGTGACGATTTTTAATTGTAATAGTGAAAAGTGGCTATCTATATTAGTTGGTAATTTCTATTTAAATTAGCCTCTTACGATGTTTTTTTAGAATTGGTGTGTTTTATTCTTAAATACCGTACGCATGGCAAATAAAAATTAAATTATTACGATTAAATTATTTGATTTTATCGTGCATGAAAAATTTAATCTCACAAATGA
>NZ_JBFRVX010000217.1:0-7065 GCF_041475345.1 Vibrio sp. 10N.222.48.A3
CCCGTAGTCTGTTTAACTACAATCAAGAATTCATCGGTCTAGGGTATCGATGAATTCTTGATTGTAGTTAAACAGACTACGGGAATAGAGTTGGTCAAGCCCGTGCTCAGCGATCAACTTGTCGACCATACCAAGTCGGTACGCCCCGACCAGTTCAGCCTTAGCTTTGTTCCACACAAACAGTTGATGGTAGTAAAGGTCATACTCATCTAAATCACAGGCAAGCCCGCTGCCTTCTCCGACTTCTCGGAAACTCTCTTCTCTAACTCGACCAATTTCGCGCATTAAGTTAGGAATAGATTGGCTTGGCGTACAGTAGACCTCGAAGTCCCCTTGCTCAAGTAACTTCATCTCTTCAGGAAGAGAATCGACCTCTATTGCCAACACTTCTGGTGGAATAGGCGCAATCACTTGGGTGTCAAAAGAGGGCGCGTGGATTGGCGTATTCGGGCTATCTTGTTGACTCATTAGGTAGGTATTGAGTCGTAGGTAGTTGACGATATCCATCTCTTGTTCAAACGATTTGATCTCTGAATACGGAATCGAAGAGCCAATCGAGATAGAGATAGTCGTCGCCTGTTTATTAAGAAGTTCGCGGCCAAGTAAAGCCGTTCTCAGTAGTGGATGAACACGGCCCGCTTGGTAGAAAAGCTCACTGTTCTTGCCATTGATAAAGATAGGCACTGTGGTGGCTTGGTGACGCTTAACAAACTTTGCGACTGATTTGCTCCACTCGATGTCTGTTAGTGTCTTGGCCCCTTTACGGTAACTCGATACTTCGCCAGCAGGGAACACAATCAAGAGTCCACCGTCTGCTAAATGACGATTGGCATCTCGAATAGCTTTAGCATTGGTGCGTTTCGATTCTTTACTGTTAAAGACATCGACCCCAATGAAAAGATCATCCAGTTCAGGCAGTCGCTTGAGCAACTCATTGGCCAACACCTTCACATCCTTTCTTACCGATCCTACGAGATCTGCAAGGATCACGCCTTCAATCGCACCAAGCGGGTGGTTAGCCACAATGACTACTGGCCCTTGTTCGGGAATATTATCAGTGGCGCCTGCTGAAACGGAATAGTCGATATTCAATGCTGACAAGGTGTGATGCATGAATTCAAAGCTAGATAACTCATCAGGTCTATCTTGATAGAGCTTATCTAGCTTAGATAGCCCAGTTGCCCACTCGACAACAGACTCACCTAAACCAAAAGGCGTGTAACGTGGTAAACGAAAAGGACTATCAATCATAATGAAGCTACCTTATTGACTAAAGTTGTTTAGGAAACCGTCTTGATTCTTGAAATCTTTTACACTTAAAAATGCACCGCAAAGCCATACTAGACATGCCATGCCAAACAGTAATCCGCCGTCATAACCGACAATTTCACCCGCTGCGTTAAACTCAGGCATTTGAATACCGAGCGGCGTAAACAGATGGAAAAATATCGCGCCACTCATAATCCCCACACTCATGATGGCACCTAGGCCATGCCAACGAGTAAACAGCAAAATGGCCGCAATCAATTCAGCGAACCCAATCAAGTAGCCGCCAAATGAACCGAACCAACTTAAGCCAGACCATGTCGCCAAGGTGCCAAAGATATGCTCAGTCTCGTATGAGCCTGTGAACTTAAAAAACAGCGACTGAACAAATACGAAAGCGATAAATGCCGCAGGAATATGTTTAGCTGGAGTGAATGTCATGGTTATTCCCTTATTTGATCAGTTGCGGCCAAATGGTGTCGGCTTTTTGAATATGTTGTGCTCGGTCTTGTTCCCAACGCTGTTTAATCTCTTGGTCGTAGTTGAGGTAAAGCTTGTTATCAACAATCGTCCATTGATTCGGGTCTCCGGGTGCAAAATCACTTTTTGCTGAAACAGCCCAAGCGCAATAACCACCATATTGAGGGGCATATTTTTCAGGATTATTAACAAATAAAGTCAGATTCTTTTCAGAAGAGAAATACCAGTCCGCGCCTTTGTACTCGGTGCTGAATTTTTTACTGCCTTCAATAGGCTTACCTGAAGTGAAATAAGCCACAGTGTCGTAGCCATCGAGCGCCTTGCTGCTAAAGAATCCGGTGTAGATTTCATCGGCGGCAAATACGTAAGGGCTAACAAGTAGCATGACCATGGTTAATAGTTTTCTCATGATGGACTCCATCTATAGATTGATTGCTGGTGATAAATCGAAGGTAAAACGCTGTTGATTTATCTGGCATGGTTTAATGGGTTCACAAGGCGAGCCGGGTGCATAAAACATCGAGGCTTGGCCATGTAGATTACGTAAGTGTGTAAAGCTCACCGTATGTGCGTCTTCACGATGCATACAGGTCGCTAAATGAGGCTGTTCGCTATGATGGTGAGAGTGAAATTGAAGTAAGTTCTGCTGATTCTTACCTGTTGTCATAAGCTGATCGTATTTTTCTTGTCGGTAGGCTTGCACTCGCTCTAAATCAACACCGGATGAGAACAGCGGAGAGTCGGTTTCGACTATTTTTTGTTGAATGCCATCCCACATATAGGCGATAACCAAGCCATGGTGTTGAGTTAAGTTCGGCGCGAAAGCTAGCAAGGTAAATGGGGCAAAAGAGTGCAGATCGAGCTTATGAAATGCTTCAGAGAGCTGACTGATATTACGACTCGATGATAGGTTCTTGAGTAACAAACCACGGCTGACTAAAAGTCCATCAGGTACGATGCCTTGATAGTTATTGAGTAGGCATAACGAAAGCCCGAACTCATTGATACTGATCCAGCTACCACCGCCGGTTGGGTCGTGTGGCATGATGATATCGACGCCGTTAACTCGATATTGTTTAGGTGGCATCGCCAGTGTCCGTGTCTTTTGTTCATCACGATTAAAGAAGACCTGATAGCCATTGTCTTCAAGCAGCCAAGATACTGAACACATGATTATTGCTCCCTCAAATAGCTGCTGGTGGTTGGGGCATAACCAAAGGTGTTGCATGTTTCGACATCAAGAAAGGTCGTGATCACCTTGATCATCGCGTAATGATGATTGGCATGCAGCGCGGCAAAGGTGACCTCTCTTTCTAGCGTAGAAGGCAGGCTGGCAAACACTTGTGTATCCATTGAAACTTCGGTTTGGATCATGATGGGCGCTTCGAGATCTCTGCGGTCTATTCGTTCAAGCCAGTTGATCACGTAATGGATCTCTTTCAACGCAATCGACCTGTCGAATTCGACGGGGTGACCACGACGACGAGTGTTGTAATCAACGGTCGCATTCTCTTTTAAAATCAAAGCGTGAAAAAGATCGAGCGTGTGACGGGTATGCTCACCAATAGAACTTGTGACGTGCGGCTTTGCTCGTGTCAGATAGTCGCTGTCAGATATCGCTAACAAAAACTCTAAACCCTGATTCAATATCTCTACCGCTCCCTTGATACTAGGAGAGAAAGAAGTTAGGGCGCTCGGTTGGGCTATGGGGTTCATTCATGATCCTCGTACAAAGTTAATCGGTGGTCGGATATTGTTGAACAAGACGTCGCTCTTCTTGCCACGCGTTATATAAGCTCTTAAAAGAAGGAGGCTGGTGGCCTCGCTGTTTTTGCTGAGCGCCAATATCAAAAAGAATGCGGTATTGCAGGAGTAGCGTAGAAAATATCTCTCGCAATGGTGTGTTGCGATCCCAGATATGCCCAGCCTCACTGCTTGCGCCATTGACCTCAAGGATAGTGAAATCCTCGCCGTTCATTAGGCTGTGCATGTCCTTGAATTTGACGTCGAGTCGACCAAAGTGGAAGCCATCGAAGTCGTCGAATATTTCGTCTAAGCGTTCGGTTAAAGCCTGAGTAATGTATTGATTGCCATCGCGGAAGATGCAGCCACGGCTATGGCTACCTGCGAACGCGAGTTGGAACTCTTCGCCCTCTGCGAGCACTTGATCCAATTTATCTTCATGCCTTGGTAGATACAGGTGGCTGAGTTGCCCAGCACGCGGGCTATTTTCAATTAACTGCTTGAGTGTCGACTTGCCATCACCCATCACCATTGGTGAATATTTGAGTGTGATCGAGATGATCTCACCTTGCTTTTTGTTTGGGTAACGAACATAGAAAACCCCCGCTTCAGCTTGATAAGGCGCCTTTTCTTGCAATAGAAAGCGAGCACCATTTGGGAAAAATTCAACATACTGTTCAAGTTGATCTTGTGTGTTGATCAGCTTAACGCCAACACCTCGACAGCCAAGATCCGGTTTAGCCACAATCGGGAAATCGAGATCCGATTGTATGAGTGCACTGCGTGCATCTTCAGCTTGTTTCTTACTGCTAAGATCCGTTTTGGTTAGGGTGATAAACGGAGAGATCCAGCGCTGACTCGATGATCCGGCAAGGCTCAGTATTTCGTGTTTTGATTCGCCTACCATGCCGCTTAACTTGATGCTCGGGTTGGCGATGAGCGGCAGCGCCCAGTCAAAGTGCCGTAACCCTTGCATCAGGCTTTGAATCACCACTGGCGTGTAGAAGAACCAAGTTGGAAGAAACTCATAAGGAGAGACACTGCGCACGGTATCTTTTTCAAGCAAGGGCATGCCTGCATTGATTTGATGTGCTGGAATGATGCGAATATCTTGCGGTGAACTCATGATAATCCTCTAGAGTAGGTTCTATTCATTAATCGATTGCCGATAAACAACAAAGCGATGGCACACGGGATGATGATCCATTGATATTCAGAGGCTTGCAGCCACGCTGATGTCCCTAAATAGTAGATGGCAGAGAAGACAATGCCAGTCCAGATCGCAGTGGCACTAATAACGGCAAACAAGAAAGTAGGCAGTGGGATTGCGAAAAAGCCACTTAAGGTAAAACCGACGGTACGAAGCCCGGGAATAAAGCGGATAACAAAAAGGCTGCTGAAAGCGTTTTGACGTAATTTAGTGCGAAGTGCACGAAAGTATCGGTTGGTGAGGGCTTTGTAACGAACGCCTCGGAAATAACGTCCTGATTTACCTAGGTAATAGAGGCCGATATCTCCTGTGGCAATGCCGATGAAAATGGCAAGCAACGCATATTGAGGAAGCATGAGTCCTTGAGTTGCTAAACCTGCCGCTGTAACAATCGCCAGATCTTCAAGCAAGTAAGAAAGCGCGATAATGCCAAGCATCAGCCATAGCAGCGATTCCTCTCCCGTATTTAACCATGCTTGAATGCTCTCGACGGTGCTCATCAAATGTCCTTATCTATCCCATAGATGAATGGCTTAATGACCATTCATTGAGTGTAGTAAATTAAATAGACAGGAGGAGCGGAGAAAAACTTACAGGCGATTGCTGCTTTTTTATATTTGATTGATTTTATTGGCGGTTTGAGTCGCGCTGTTTGGGTATTGAATTAGCGGGCGTTTACGGTGAGAAAAGTAGGGCAGTGGATTTGGTTTATAAATAACAAAAGAAAAAGGCTGAGTCGTTAAACTCAGCCTTTCAGAACGTTAACTATGGATTACAAGGTAATCTATTTAGTTAGGTCAATCTGGTAAACAGCAAAACCAACATCGTCAGTCGCAACACGTTTCATCGGGTATTGCCCCTTTTCTTTGATGAACTCTGCCGCTTTGTCGCTTGGAGATGTTTCAAAGCGGATATCTAGCTTTTTATCCGTTTTGATTGGCGCAAATGACCAGTTGTTATCAGCCGTTGGGCTCACTTGACCTTGCTCTTTGCTCACTCGAGAGATGTAGTTTGCTAGAACAGTACGGTTCTCATCTGGTGCATCAAATGCGATGAAGTCTTCACCCGTACCTGGGAACTTATTGCTGTATGCTCGGTAGTTGTTGGTTGCGATCAGGAAGTCTTGCTTCACGTCGATTGGCTTACCTTGGTAAGTTAGACCTACGATACGCTCAGAGCCTTCATTAATAACTTTACAGTTACCATCGTATTTTGCTGGTTGTGTAACATCGATTTGGTACTCAACGCCATCGATGACATCAAAGTTGTAAGTGCGGAAGCCGTCCCATTCAACCAACTGCTGTGGTGCGGTCGAATTAACATCTATTTTTTGGAATTGACCAGCAGAACACTCAAGCCACTCTTTTACTTCGTGGCCTGTTACCTTCATTGCAACTAGCGTGTTCGGGTAAAGGTATAAGTCAGCCGCGTTACGGAATGTCAGTTGACCAGATTCAACTTCAGTGAAGTTCGCTGGGTCATTCTTACGGCCGCCTGCTTTGAATGGTGCAGCTGCTGAAAGTACAGGTGTGCCATCTAAGTCTGGATCACCTTGGATGAACTGCTCAACGTAATCTTTTTGCGCAAGGTTCACGATTTGAACAGTTGGATCGTCTTGTACTAGAGACAAGAAGCTGTACATCACATCGTCTGCTTTACCAATCGGTTGGTTAACAAACTCACGAGTACCTGCGTGGTCTTTTTCTAGTGCAGAAACGATGCCTTCATCAGCAGCAGCAAGAGATTTCTTTTCTACCTTGTCGTAGATTGGGCGTGCTTCTGATTGGCCTTTAACAACTTCCCACTTACCGTCTTTTTGTGCAAGTGTTAGATCCATAACACCAACGTGGCTACCCCAGCGGCCTGGCATTACAGCCGCAACGCCGTTCATTGTGCCCGTTTCGTTGTTGATGCCTTGAATGTCATCAAAACCTTTTCCTGGGAATACTGCGTGAGAGTGACCAAATGCGATTGCATCAATGCCGTCTACTTCAGATAGGTAGAACGTTGAGTTCTCTTCGCCATTTTTGTACGGGTCAGTTGATACGCCTGAGTGAGGGATAGCAACGATTACTTCAGCGCCTTCCGCTTTCATTTGAGGCACTAACTCGTTAGCTGTCTCAATGATATCGCGAGCGATCACTTTGCCTTCAAGGTTCTTCTTATCCCACGTCATGATTTGTGGTGGAACAAAACCGATGTAACCCACTTTTACTTCATGTTCTACGCCAGCAGTATCTTCAAAGGTGTGCGTCTTGATGATGTATGGCGTGAAGTAGTGTTCTTTGGTTTCTGCGTCGTAAACGTTAGCACTGATGTACGGGAAATCAGCGTCGTTAATAGATTCTTCTAGGAACTCAAGACCG
>NZ_JBFRVX010000218.1:0-3120 GCF_041475345.1 Vibrio sp. 10N.222.48.A3
CCATACAAGGCCTATATCGCGATAAGCTTGTTGACCGGGAGGGTCAATCACCACTAAATTCTGATTTTGCAACAAACCATGATCGATCGCCATTTGTGGAATAAAGGTGGTTCCTAAACCATTTGCCACCATTTGTACCAACGTATGTAGGCTTGTGGCGGTGAACGGGTTTATCTTCTCTTTGTCGGTTAGCTTACAAGCTGATACCGCGTGCTCGGTTAAGCAGTGCTCGTTCTCCAACAAGAATACAGATTCGTCTGGCAGGTCATCATATTTAATCGGAACACGAATACCATCGGCTTGATTGCGGCTGATTACCATTCTGAAAGGGTCTTGCCCAACAACTTTGCTCTCCATGTTGTCGATATCGACAGGCAAAGCCAGAATCAGTACATCCAACTCACCATGACGCAACGCAGCCAATAGGTTAGTTGTCGTGTCTTCCCGTAACAACAAGTTCAACTGTGGAAAACGTTGGTTCGCTTCTTGTACCAAATCGCACAATAGGAATGGAGCAATAGTAGGAATACACCCTACTCGCAACTGCCCTTGCATCGCGTCTCCATTACATAGATTTCCGAGCTCAACCAAGTCTTGCCCTTTCGCCAGTAACTCTCGACCATGCTTAACCACCAGCTCACCCGCTTGAGTGAAAACCAATGGGCTCTTTTTATCTTTCTTCTCATAGAGAGGACAACCAATGAGTTCTTCCAGGTTTTGAATGCCTTTACTTAGTGTCGATTGACTCACGAAGCAGCGATCCGCAGCGTCGCTAAAGTGGCGAGTTTCGTGAAGAGTAACAAGATAGTGAAGTTGCTTAAGACTTGGCCATTTATTCATGAAATTACTTTGAAATATGAGTAGGATAACTTAAGTGAAGGTCATTTGACCTAAGGAACGGACAAAGAATAAGCTTATCGCTTTTTTCGATTAACTTAATCTATTTAATTCGCTTTTTTCTATAGTACCGATTGTACTATAGTTTGTCCCGTAGAAACGGAGCCCAAACAAAGATGTGTTGGGCCAACTAATTTTTTAGGAGATTCCAAATGGTACTAGTAGGTCGTCAAGCCCCTGACTTTACTGCAGCAGCTGTTCTAGGTAACGGTGAGATCGTTGATAACTTCAACTTCGCAGAATTCACTAAAGGTAAGAAAGCGGTAGTTTTCTTCTACCCACTAGACTTCACTTTCGTTTGTCCTTCAGAGCTAATCGCTTTCGACAACCGTCTAGAAGATTTCCAAGCTAAAGGCGTTGAAGTAATCGGTGTTTCTATCGATTCTCAATTCTCTCACAACGCATGGCGTAACACTGCTATCGCTGACGGCGGTATCGGTCAAGTTAAATACCCTCTAATTGCTGACGTTAAGCACGAAATCTGCAAAGCATACGATGTTGAGCACCCAGAAGCAGGCGTTGCTTTCCGTGGTTCTTTCCTAATCGACGCAGACGGCCTTGTACGTCACCAAGTAGTTAACGATCTTCCACTAGGTCGTAACATCGACGAAATGCTACGCATGGTAGACGCACTAAACTTCCACGAGAAGAACGGTGAAGTATGTCCTGCACAATGGGAAGAAGGTAAATCAGGTATGGACGCATCTCCACAAGGTGTTGCTGCATTCCTATCTGAGCACGCTGACGACCTAAGCAAGTAATTACCTCTTAAGCCCGAACTCAACGCGGGTTAATGGTTGGAAGACTCTCTATAAAGAGAAATAAAGCATAAGCTAATAGCGCAAAGCGCACCGCCAATCAGTTAAGAAGTAAAGTCCTATTAAAAGCCCGAAGTTAACGCTTCGGGCTTTTTTCATCTCTCTCCGACGACAATTATCTACCCAAACCGCCTCTGCAACATTTAATAGAGGCAGTTACAAGAACAAACTTTACCCCTATTTTCCTCTGCTACCACCTATTCATATCCGTATCTAGGTTGTTATGATTTCGTCCGTATCTTTTTGAACGGATAAATACGATGAACACCGAAATTGAAGTCTGTATCGATAACTTAGAATCTCTATATAACGCACTATCTGGTGGCGCGAATCGAATTGAGCTTTGCTCTTCATTAGCACTTGGCGGGTTAACTCCAAGCTTCGGAATGATGAAGCAAGCGGCAAAAATTTCGTCCGTACCAGTTTATGCCATGATACGACCGAGACAAGGTGACTTCATATTCGATTATGACGATATACTCTGTATGCTGGAAGATATTGAAGCTTGTGCGAGAGCAGGGTTGAATGGCGTCGTTCTGGGTGTACTAACACCTGATGGTGAGATTGATATGTCTGCAATGCAAATTCTCTCAAGCAAGGCTCACCAACTCAAACTAGCAATCACCTTCCACCGTGCAATCGACCAGCTTCAGGATTATAAAGTAGCGTTAGAGCAGATTATTGAGCTTGGATGTGAAAGAATCCTGACGTCAGGGCTTGCTATTAATGCAGAGCAAGGCATCAATGTGCTCGCAGATATGGTCAAACAAGCCGATGGCAGAATCGATATAATGGCTGGTGCAGGCGTCAACGCAACGAATGCCAAAATGATTCAAAGCTCCACCCAAGTACCTGCACTTCACCTTTCAGGTAAATCGACAAGACCCAGCCTAATGGAAAGCAATTCAAGCGCTCAAATGGGCAGTAATGATGTTGATGATTATCAGATACCAGTAACTAATGCGAATAAGATATCCAATGTGAGAGCTGCCCTCACCGCTTAGGGTAATCGTCACTAACACAAATCCAGAGAACCACGCTGACGAATCTAGCGGACTGGCGTATATTAGAGTTAATAGCACAGAAAATTTTCATGGACAGATATGGCTAAAGACTTATTCAGCTCTCTTGATTTAAACCTGTTACGAACATTTCTTATTGTTTATCAAGAAAAAAACACCAGAAAGGCTGCGGAACGTTTATTCGTTTCTCAGCCAGCGGTTAGCCAAGCCCTACAAAAGCTAAGACACCACTTCAACGATGACCTTTTCGTAAAGGTTCATGGAGGCTTACAACCTACGGCATTTTCAGAGCAGCTCACCAATCAAATAAAACCGTTCATGGACGGTCTATCTATCGCGGTTAATACATCAAACACTTTTGATCCGAAAGAGATCGATTACAC
>NZ_JBFRVX010000219.1:0-2141 GCF_041475345.1 Vibrio sp. 10N.222.48.A3
ACTTATCAAAACTACTTGTCAAAAAAAAGCAGCCTTGTTCTCAAGCCTTTTTCCTACGCTATTTTTGAACACTTACAGTGATTGGTATTAGGTTATATATCGACCAATCCGGCAATAAATTTAGTGATTATTTTTGCGCGAAGCTAACTAGTTCACTGCAAAAGGCATCGGCTTCTGTCATAAACGGCGCATGTGAAGACTGCGTGAATATATATTGCTCGGTATGAGGCAGCGCTCTACCCAGATCTTTTGCTACCTTGATTGGCACCAATCCATCCAGTCGCCCGTATAAACGCAGCATAGGCACTGAAATCTCCGGCAGTTGTTCACGCAAGTCAACATCAGACAGCATCTTTAAGCCGGCCAATAAAGAATCAGGATTCGGAAGCGGACGAGACAGTACCGCTTGCTTGAGTTGTTTTACATCTTGCCTTGCAGAAGGGCTGCCCATGGCTTGCAGTGCCATAAAGCGTTCGATAGTGGTTTGGAAATCTTTAACCAGCTGTTCGGTAAATGCGCTTAATACGTTTGGCTGAATACCTCGCCATAACACGGGTTCTTTTGCAGCGGCGAATTTAGGAGAACTGGCAACAGTCACCAATTTGCTTACGTAATCTGAGTGATGCAAAGCCATGTGTGTTGCGACCAAGCCACCCAGTGACCAACCGACCCAAATAGCCTGCTTTGGAGCTTCGGCCAACAATTGCTGAGCTATCTCTTCAAGATCTTGAGCGTGGCAATGAGAACTGTGTCCATAGCCAGGAAGGTCAACAACATGCACTCGAAAATCAGCTTCTAACGCATCAACGGTTTGTTGCCATACCGCACCGTTCATTCCCCAGCCGTGAACCAACACTAAATCAGGCCCTTGCCCAGAAACATGCCAATATAACGTGTCACTCATTCTCGATATTCCCTACTTTTTCCATCAGCGATAATCCGCGCTTTTCAGTATTGTGAGTAAAAGGAACACCATAACCCAAAAGCATCACGAGCTATGTTATCCGATTGGCTACAAAAACACACACCACGTCTGGTCACACCTCAATGCGACCTGTGTAAGCTAGATAAGTCGCACAGCGATACTCACCCTAGATGGTGTAATTATTGTCTCAAACTCTTTGATCCAGTTCCTCGCTGCCGACGATGTGGTTTAAAAACGCTGCTCACAGTAGAGCAGTGCGGGCAATGTTTATCACAGCCTCCACCTTGGCATCGTCTCTATTGTGTTGGGGACTACACCTTTCCAACAGCACGTTACATTCAGCAAATGAAGTACGCCGATAAGTTTTGGTTTGCACGCGATCTGTCAAAGCTATTAGCTTCACGTATCGAACATCCTGCTTCGATGGTCACCAGTGTCCCTCTGCATTGGCGTCGATATATTCATCGTGGCTTTAATCAAAGTCAGCTGCTCGCTAATTACACAGCTCAAGAACTTGGCGTTAAAGATGAGGTGCTGTTCCGTCGAATTCGCTCAACAGCTTCTCAGCAAGGGCTAACTAAATCCGCGCGATTACACAATCTAAAGAGTGCTTTTACGCTTAGAAAACAAGACTTTCATGGAAATATCCCCTCTCACGTCGCGATAATTGATGATGTTGTAACCACCGGCAGTACTGTGTATCAATTATGCCAATTACTACTTGAAGTAGGTGTGAAAAGGATTGATATTTACTGCATCTGCCGCACTCCTGAGCCCTCTGGATAGAAGCTGTGAATCGCTACTTGTACAGCAATCCAACAAAAAAGGGCTGAATTACAAGTCTGACAGGAGTAGAATGGCGCTAATAACCTACAAATCTACTCAGGTATTCGTCGTGTCAAATATTACTATTACAGAAACAGCTCAAACTCACTTTGCCAATCTGCTGTCACAGCAGCCTGAAGGTACAAACATTCGTGTGTTCGTGGTAAACCCAGGCACACAAAACGCTGAGTGTGGTGTTTCTTACTGCCCAACAGATGCTATCGAAGCGTCTGATACAAAACTGTCTTTCGAAGCATTCTCTGCATACGTAGATGAGTTAAGCCTGCCATTCCTAGACGAAGCTGAGATTGACTTCGTGACTGACAAAATGGGCTCTCAACTAACACTTAAAGCACCAAACGCAAAAATGCGTAAAGTATCAGACGACGCA
>NZ_JBFRVX010000220.1:0-2565 GCF_041475345.1 Vibrio sp. 10N.222.48.A3
TTTGAGGGCTTACGTTCTCTTTCCAAAACTGAGATGCCCTTGCCTGTGTCATTGGTTTTATCTTTTCCAAATCTTCAGCGGGTAGTGGCATTGACTGGTGAGTGAAAATCCATTTTCTTTGGTATTCTTCCAAAGTTGTATATGACATCAAAATTCCTCAAATATCTTCTCAGGCTTATGGGCTTACCATGCCTATATGTTCTTTCGATACAGCGATGACTTAATTTTATTTATGTTCTCCGCTGTATCTAAATTCAATGTTTTACACTCACACGGAGCGTTTATCTTGCCAGTTTGGGTTTACCAGTGCCGTCAACACGTGATCTTCCCATTTACCGTTAATCTGTAGGTAATCTTTGGCAAAACCTTCTCGAACAAAACCAAGATGCTCTAATACACCCGCACTTCGTTCGTTGTGAGGCATATAGCCCGCCATTAAGCGGTGCATGTTCTGCACATCAAACATGTAGTCTTTAGCCATGCTCAAGCCTCTGCGCATGTAACCGTGGCCCTGTGCACTTTGCGCCAATGAGTAACCGACATTACAAGCGTAGAACGGGAAACGAGACAAATTACTGAACGATATGGTACCTAACATTTCATTTGAATCAGCATTAATCAACAAGCAATAATAGCCTAGCCCCAATTTATGGAGTTCGTTTAACTTAATCAGCCGTTGAGCCCAATCCGCTCTGTCAAAGAACGCATCCTCTCGGGTAGGTTCCCAAGGCTTAAGGTACTCTCTGTTCACCTGAAAGTACTCACTGATCATGCTCGCATCATAGATCTCAGCCGTTCGTAAAATTAGGTTGCCATCACGTTTATCAATACGTTGCTGCGTACTCGAATCTTCCATAGTCTTGTTCTTATTCTTTTGTCTCTTTTTCGTTACCGCCTCACTCTTACCGAATTTAGCAGTCTAATATCATCAGCTCTTTCTGATACCGTAATCACGAAGCTTATTCGCAATTGAGGTGTGAGATACATTCAAACGTTTAGCAAGCTTACGGCTTGATGGGAATGACTGATAAAGCTTCTCTAAAATCTGAGATTCATAGTCTTTCATGATCTCGTCTAGCGAGCCGTCTAAGCTTAAATTCGCCATTCCAGCAGTCATAGTGTCAAGCTGTGGCAGGTGGAATTGCTCAACCGTTAACGTATCTGAATCCAACTCTGTTAGTGCACGTAGAACCATGTTGTCTAACTGACGAATATTGCCTGGCCATTGGTAGTTACCTAATTGGTCGATTAGTTCTTGAGTCAACTTTGGTTTTAACATACCTAACTGCTGTGCGTACTTTGCAACGAATAGCTCCAGTAATGGCGCAACATCGTTTGAACGTTCACGCAAAGCAGGAATCGACAAAGTCAGTACGTTCAAGCGGTAGAACAGATCTTCACGAAACGAGCCCGAGTCGGCTAATTCAGAAAGGCGATGGCGCGTTGATGCGATAATACGAACATCCGCGTGCATCTCTTCTTCTTCACCAACACGACGGAATGAACCATCTTGTAGGAAACGCAGCAGTTTGATTTGTAGATGCGGGCTCATTTCGCCGATTTCATCTAAGAATACCGTACCGCCATTCGCTTGTTCAAAGATGCCTTTATGACCTTGCTCATGGTTGAATGAGCCCGGTGCATGTCCAAACAATTCCGTTTCTGCTACGTCATCAGGCATTGATGCACAGCTTAGAATCAAAAATGGAAAAGAAGATCGATTTGAACGGTTATGACACGATTTCGCCAGCATCTCTTTACCCGTACCTGTATCCCCTTCAATAAGCAGAGGTTGATCTAGCATAGCCAGTTTCTTAGCTTGACTGATCAAGGCTTTATGGCGATTAGAGACACCAACAAAGTGTTCAAAACCTAGGTTATTCTGTTCAGGGATGGCGTCTGGCGCGTTCATTTCTTGGTTACAAGAACGAATCGTCATTACTGCACTCGCCAGTACCGCCTCGTTGACATCACCACCTAGATAAATAGGCAGAATTTCAATAGAGAAATCTAGACCATCTAGCACCACGACTTCACGGTGACGCGTTACATCGCCTTCAATCCAACGAGCGAAGTTGAAGCTAGGAACGAACGTCGCTAGTGGCTCACCGATCACTTCTTCTTCTTGTTTGTTGAAGAGGTTCAATGCAGCGTGGTTTGCCATGTCGACTGAGCCTTTAAGGTCAATCGCAATCACAGGATCAGGTAGGTTTGCCAGCAGGGCAATCAGTTCAGTGTTATGCCTTTCGCTTGGCATAAACTGGATTTTACGTACATCCTTCACACCTGAAATTCGGCGAATTTCAGCCATAAGTTCACTAAAAGCATCAAAATTAATATCCGGGCAATTTAGGTAAATAATACCTTTAACATCAATTTCGATTCCTCGTAAATCAATGCTTTTTGAGGCCAAGATATCGAGCAACTCACGCGTTAAGCCGAGTCTGTCTTCACACAATACTTCAAGACGCACAAATAGTCCTATTATAGGTGTCAGGATAAGTTGACAGTAGTGTGAATTAAGCTCTAAGTTCAGTCAAGAAGAAGAGTAAACATATGTTTACT
>NZ_JBFRVX010000221.1:0-519 GCF_041475345.1 Vibrio sp. 10N.222.48.A3
CTTTTTTAGCTAATTTAGAAAAGGGCTAATTACTTACCAGCTTCTTTTTCTGCTTTAACTTTTGCAATCACTTCGTCAGCAACGTTAGTTGGACATGGTGCGTATTGTGCGAATTCCATAGAGAATTGGCCACGACCAGAAGTGATAGTACGTAGGTGACCGATGTAGCCGAACATCTCAGAAAGAGGTACGTCAGCTTTAATACGAACACCAGTAACGCCAGCTTGTTGATCTTTGATCATGCCACGACGACGGTTAAGGTCACCGATAACATCACCAACGTGATCGTCTGGAGTGAACACGTCAACGTTCATGATAGGCTCAAGAAGTTGCGCGCCAGCTTTAGGCATAGATTGACGGAATGCGCCTTTCGCTGCGATTTCAAATGCGATAGCAGATGAATCGACTGCGTGGAAACCACCATCGAAAAGTTCAACTTCAACGTCTAGCGTAGGGAAGCCAGCTAGTACGCCGTTATCCATCATGCCAGCAAAGCCTTTCTCAACTGCAGGCCAGAAT
>NZ_JBFRVX010000222.1:0-5257 GCF_041475345.1 Vibrio sp. 10N.222.48.A3
TGTTGAGCGTTCCTTTTAGTAAGGAGCATCTCTAAGTGGACGGCCATTCTAGCGAATTGGGTTCCAGTGTCAAACACTTTTTCCAGCTAATTTTTCAAAGCATCTTAAATGCTTAATGTCGTCTCGTTACTTAGTTCAAACCGCTTGGTTATCCCTAGCAACGGAGGCGCATTATAGAGAGAATCCCCCTTTGCACAAGACCAAAAACAGAAAAAAATCGCCACAGGCGATCGTTCGGACACTATTCACTCAAAGCGTTCAAAATAGGTACGATTGCGTCTTAATTTCGACTAATCGTACCTATCGTTCTTACCTTGATTATTGGTGAGCAATAATTCGGTCGTTATTCACTAATAGCTGCACTTTCTTATCCGGATTGATTTTCCCCGCAAGTATCGCTTTCGCTAATGGGTTCTCAACACTCTGCTGAATTGCTCTTTTAAGAGGCCTCGCACCATATACAGGATCAAAACCGACTTTAGAAATCAGCCTCAGTGCTTTATCCGATACTTCAAGCTCATAACCATTGTCTTCCATTCGCTTTTTCAAGTGCTCAAGCTGAATAGCGGCAATTGACTCAATGTGCTCTTGGCCTAATGGATGGAACACAACGCTTTCATCAACTCGATTCAAAAACTCAGGTCGGAAATGTTTACCCACCACTTCCATAACCTCATTTTTAATGCCTTGGTAATCCAATGTATTAAAGTTCTCTTGAATACGAGTTGAACCTAGGTTCGATGTCATGATTACCACGGTATTTCTAAAATCGACCGTGCGACCTTGTCCGTCAGTTAATCGTCCATCATCTAAAACCTGCAATAGAATATTGAAAACATCTGGGTGAGCTTTCTCTACCTCATCAAGCAGAATGACAGAATAAGGTTTTCGACGAACAGCTTCGGTTAAGTACCCACCTTCTTCATAGCCCACATAACCAGGGGGCGCACCAACTAAACGAGCGACAGAATGTTTTTCCATAAACTCAGACATATCGATACGCACCATCGCATCTTCACTATCGAACATAAAGTTAGCTAATGTTTTACACAGTTCGGTTTTACCGACACCTGTTGGCCCTAAGAACAAGAACGAACCAATCGGCTTATTCGGATCAGACAAACCAGCACGGCTACGACGAATCGCATTCGATACCACTTCGACCGCTTCCGCTTGACCGATAACCCGCTTATGCAGAACACCTTCCATTTTCAGAAGCTTCTCCTTTTCCGCTTCTAGCATTTTAGAAACAGGAATACCGGTTTGCTTTGAAAGGACATCGGCGATCTCAGCGTCGGTCACCTTATTACGTAATAAGGTCATTTCTTGCATTTCAGCTTGAGTCGCGAGATCTAACTGCTTCTCCAATTCTGGGATTCGACCATATTGCAATTCAGACATACGGTTAAGGTCACCAGCGCGTCGTGCAAAATCCATATCCATTCGAGCTTGTTCTAGCTCTGATTTAATATGTTGCGTACCAGACAGCGCCGCTTTTTCAGCGTTCCAAACTTCTTCAAGCTCTGCGAAATCGCGTTCTTTCTCAGAAAGTTCGCTTTGTAACGTACGAAGCCTCTTTTCACTGGCCTCATCATTTTCATTCGTCAGAGCTTGCTGTTCGATCTTCAATTGAATGATTTTGCGCTCTAACTTATCCAATGACTCGGGCTTTGAATCTATCTGCATTCGAATACTCGAAGCCGCTTCATCAATGAGATCAATCGCCTTATCTGGTAACTGACGATCTGAAACATATCGGTGAGATAGCGTTGCCGCCGCTACGATAGCAGGATCGGTAATTTCTACATGATGGTGGAGTTCATAGCGCTCTTTCAAACCACGAAGAATCGCTACCGTGTCTTCAACGGTGGGTTCATCCACGATCACTTTTTGGAATCGACGCTCCAAAGCCGGGTCTTTCTCTATATATTGTCGGTATTCATCGAGCGTTGTTGCGCCGACACAATGCAGTTCACCACGAGCTAATGCTGGTTTCAGCATGTTACCCGCATCCATAGAGCCTTCGCCTTTACCTGCGCCGACCATAGTATGAATTTCATCGATAAAGAGAATGACATTGCCTTCTTCTTTCGATAATTCATTAAGCACTGATTTTAGACGCTCTTCGAATTCACCACGATATTTAGCACCCGCAACTAATGAGCCCATGTCTAATGAAAGCACTCGTCGGCCTCTTAAGCCTTCAGGCACTTCATTATTGATAATACGCTGAGCCAAACCTTCGACAATCGCAGTTTTACCTACACCGGGTTGACCGATAATGACAGGGTTGTTCTTAGTACGACGTTGAAGGACTTGAATCGTGCGACGAATTTCATCATCACGACCAATCACAGGATCTAGCTTGCCTTGCTCTGCTCGCTCGGTCAGATCAATGGTGAACTTCTCTAAAGCTTGGCGTCTACCTTCCGCATTCGGGTCATCAACCTTTTGACCACCACGAACTTGCTCGATAGCTTGAGATAGTTTTTGCTCAGTAAGGCCTAACTCTTTAAGTAAGTTACCTAGAGATCCTTTGTCTTCTATTGCAGCGAGTAGGAATACTTCTGAAGATATATAACTGTCTTGACGCTTTTGCGCGACCTTGTCACATAGGTTGAATAGCGTTCCCATTGCGTTAGAAAGCTGAACATCACCACCGATACCGCTTACTTTTGGGACTCTGTCTAATATTTCGCTCAATTTAGAACGCAATTGAACAACGTCAATATTCAGCATAGTGAGCAATGGACGAATCGCACTGCCATCTTGATTAAGCAAAGACACCATTAGGTGTACAGGTTCTATATATTGGTGATCACGACCTAATGCGAGCGACTGAGCATCAGATATCGCAATTTGGAATTTACTAGTGAATCGATCGAGACGCATGCCAACCTTCCTACTCTTAGATATGTTTATCTTATGGTTAGAAGATGGATACGGTAACGCAGATTTTCAAGGGATAAGGATGAAGAATAGAGCTGATATGAAAATATAAATGAACTGGATGAGTGGTTATGCTAGTCAGAGATTACTCTAACCAAATAAATGTTGCCTGACGCCCAGTAATACCATCACGACGATAAGAATAGAAAGCATCTGAATCTGCGTATGTACATAGATTCGAATCTGTCACCGAAGTCACGCCAACTTTCATTAATCGTTGAGTCGCAAGTTGAGACATGTTTGCTAACCACTTGCCGGGTTCAGATTTAGCTTTAAATGCTAATTTCGCTTGAGGGTCAAAACGAACAAAAGCGTCCAACACATCGTTGCCCACCTCAAACGCATCTTTACCAATAGCAGGGCCAAGCCAAGCAATGATCTGATTATCTGAATCTAGGTTTGAAAACTTTGCTACGGCATTTTCAAGAATGCCACCAGCAAGACCACGCCAACCGGCATGAACGGCAGCAACTTGAGTGCCTTTGGTATCGGTAAGGATGACCGGTAAGCAATCGGCTGTCATCGCAGAACACACAATCCCCTTTGCAGTGGTAAATGCACCATCCGCATCAAGCACATTCGCCACAGGTTCTAAAACCGTAATGACATCCGTTGAGTGAGTTTGATTTAGCCATACTGGAGCCGTGGGCATCTTAGATTGTTGCTTTAGCCATGTTCGATTACTTTCAACAAGTAAAGCATCATCCCCAACATGCATACCAAGGTTTAACCCTTGATAAGCACCTGTAGAACAACCATCAAAACGAGTCGAAGCAAATGCTTTCACGTTTTTTGGTGCATTCCAGTCAGGGATGATCATTGACACGATTAAATGTCGTCTTCTATGTTTTCGCGAGCATCAACACGCAACGCTTCAGCCATCACAACCATGTCATTTGGCACAGGTGCGTGGAACTCTACTTCTTCACCAGTAATCGGGTGAACAAACTTCAGCATAACCGCGTGTAGCGCTTGGCGATCAAAAGAACGAATCATTGTCGTTAGCTCTTCAGATGCACCTTTTGGAATACGTGCACGACCACCGTACGCAATATCACCTAACAACGGGTGCTGAAGGTATGACATGTGAACACGGATTTGGTGAGTACGACCCGTTTCTAGGCGCAGACGAATACGAGTATGTTCGCGGAAGTGCTCAGCAACACGGTAGTGAGTTACCGCAGGCTTACCCAGTTCATTAACGTCCATTAACGTACGCTTAGTTGCATGACGGCTAATGCCTTTCTCAACCACACCACCAGCGGTCATTTTACCAATAGCAATTGCTTCATATTCACGAGTAATACGACGTTTAGCAAGAGCTCGTACAAGGCGAGTTTGAGCTGGAACCGTTTTAGCCACAACCATAAGACCAGTTGTGTCTTTATCAAGACGGTGCACAATACCCGCACGAGGTACTTCAGCAATCTGAGGGTAATGGAAAAGCAATGCGTTTAGTATGGTTCCATCCGGCGTACCTGCACCTGGGTGTACAACCAGATCGCGAGGTTTATTGATAACCAATAAATCATCATCTTCATAGACAATGTCTAACGGAATATCTTGTGCTTCCCAGCGCTCTTCATCCGCAAGCTCTGCTTGTAAGATGATCGCTTCACCGCCCAAAACTATGGTGCGCGGTTTAGTGATAACTTCGCCATCCACTTGGATTTTGCCGTCAAGAAGCCACTCTTTAATACGAGAGCGAGAAAAATCGGTAAATAGTTCAGCGACAGCTTGGTCTAAACGTTGACCTAACTGGCTGCTTTTTACTGTGTCTGTTAATGTTATCTGCTGAGCCATATCGAACTTTTTTAAAAACCGTGAGACTAATACCCATTAGTATGGATAAAATAGAATAATTGCATCATTGTATCTGTTACTGGTTAGAAAGTAACGGAAGCTTACGAAATATTTAATTCAAGGAATCGACGCCTGACATGAAACACCTTACTTTAACGGGTCTATTAGCCGTATCACTCTTAGTTGGTTGTTCAAGTAGTGAAGAAATAGTACCGGATGTACCGCCATCGGTTCTTTACTCTGACGCCCAAGAATCACTGCAGAGTGGTAGCTGGCTTTCTGCAATCGAAAAGCTAGAAGCCTTAGACTCACGTTACCCATTCGGCGCCTATTCTGAACAAGTACAACTGGATCTGATTTACGCTTACTACAAAAATGATGACTTGGCGCTTGGCCTTGCGACTATTTCGCGATTCCTACGTTTAAACCCAACTCATGAGAAACAAGATTGGGTTCTTTACATGCGCGGTTTAACGCATATGGCACAAGACCGAAACTTCATGCA
>NZ_JBFRVX010000223.1:0-821 GCF_041475345.1 Vibrio sp. 10N.222.48.A3
GGATTAACCTCTATGCGTATGTAAATGGTGACCCGTTAGGGTATGTAGATCTGGATGGAAGGCTCGGGGTACCGATCTCTCCAGTTCCAGTGCTACCACCTCAAGCTTTTAATCCTCCCGAACTAAATAAAGCACTCCGAGACGCTGAGGTTAAGGCAGATGAGGAAGCGTGCAAAGTAGCGAAAGATATTGATAGAATATCGGATGTTGGTGGAGCAATTCCTAACCCGTACGTTAAAACAAGCTGTACGGCAATTAATATAACGTCCAAGTTAGTGCAGGCTGGGATTTGTAAATGATAAATTATTTTTGTTTGACGGAAAGGGTTGGAAAATAAACAGTATATACTCAATAGTTACAATTATTGCTCGATGCATAAAAATGCGAGCTTGTCCGTGGATAGGTGCTTTTGCTAGAGGTGTGATGGATAAATGCAAAGTTAAACCTCATCCCACACCATATATCACACGGTAGTACCACGTAATTTAGGTAACTAGCCACCGTTGGGAAAGCCTGAATCCTAGTATGTGCTCCTATCCAAGGGCAATACTTATTATACCTCAGTAGATCATTTAAGACGCTATAGGTAAGCTAAAAACAGCCAATCGCTGCCCATATGCGAAAAACGTTCGGTTGGCTAGGTAAAGCATACTGGAAAGAGAATATTGTTTGATTACGAGGTCATATTGTCAGTTGTATCAGTGCCAATGAAGACGTAATAGTGAATTACATTTGACATCAGGACTAAAAGAACCTTGGTTGACGGAGCGTAGGGTTGTAACAGTAACTATGGGGATCTGCTCGGTATTAAGCCATTTACT
>NZ_JBFRVX010000224.1:0-6325 GCF_041475345.1 Vibrio sp. 10N.222.48.A3
TCCCTGCGCTATTTTTGACCACTTACTTACTGTGATTGGTATGACTACAAAGTTCTATAAATCATTACCCAACCGAATGTTTTGTTGTGGTAACTTGTCTCGCGAAACAGTAAACAGAATTTAGAGGACAAAACATGAAGTTTATTTGGTTAAAAGTCGCGGTTACCGTTTTAGTTTTTGCTGCGCTGTTTGGTGTGGTGTATTACAAAGTCGCGAGTGGTATGTCTTAATACCAATGCAATTTAGTACAGCTATTTAGTGCAGCTGTTACCGTTGCAACGTGACTTTCCAGTTAGCCAGAAAGAGACTTTGTATCGGTTCTTGGCAAACCGCAGATAACACCAGTCGGCCATTGGCCTAAATATCGCCCAGCGCAATGGGGTATAAAGCCAACCTTTACCAACCAGCTTCCACGCTTGGTAAGTCACGTCCAAACCCAGCAGCAGTTTTCCATTCTCATCGAGTGCATGCAAAATCGTGTTGGCTGCCTCTGCATCTATCTGCGGGTAATCTGTAAACGCCTCACTGTAGATATCGATGGTTTGAATCTGATTTTTGGTATCAGATTTAGCCAGTGCCGCCATCTCTTTTGCACAAAGTGGACAGGTGCCATCGTAAAATATCGTTAATGCAGTCATTGTTTCCCTAACTATTTTTGCTAATTTTAAATTGTACGCAATCACCAACTAGGTGGATCATTTTACTCAGTTATCCGACACTGTAATTGTGACGACTATTTTACAGTACCATTACAAGGTAAATTCCGCGCTAATAACTAACGATAAAGAGTTGGTATTGATGATAATTAACGTAGCAAAAAAGTTTATTTTGGCAGCTTCTGTGCTGGTGCTAAGTGGTTGTGTTAGCTACAGCGTGACTGAGCAAGAAATGATGAACTACCTGCAAGATTCGGTGATGTTAGAACAAGAAGTCGGTGTGCAAAACGTTATGTATGCGCAAGTCGCTGTTGATGATTTAGCGGTGCAGATTGGTAGAGCTGATACCGAGCGTGTGTCTGTTTTAGCGAACACCAATGCAAAAGTTCAGGTGTTCAATATGCCGAATATGGGGTTGGACTTGGATATCGAGTTCAGTGCGATTCCTGAATACGACAAAGAGAGCGGCGAGATTTATTTGAAATCACTGCGTTTAGAGCGCTTTGAAGAAAAAGATAAACAGCTTTCGCCAGAGATTGCCAAACTACTTAAGCCTGCCGTTTCTATGATTGGTTTTGCTTTGTCCCAGTCTCCAGTTTACAAGCTCGACAGCAATAAAGTGCAAGAGTCGTTGATCAAGTCATCGGAACCCAATCTAGTGATTAAAGACAACAAGCTGGTCATCGAGTTATTCGATTAACCTTTCACGTTTAGCTTAGACTCAGATTTAAAACACAATGGCTGCCGATTTGGTGGCCATTTTTGTTTGTGTTGAATCAGTAAGATTTCTGTTTTTAGACTGTCTATTCAGCTTGTTTTCTCTGGCTTATTTATTGAATTAGCCGCGTATCTCACCTTTACTTTACTCTTGTGAGCAAGTCATCGCTTCAGTCATCAAATCATAAGAAAGAAAAGGTGAGCGAACTATGAAGAATCCAGTGATAGCGGATACCAAGCCAGTCAAAGTGGAGCTAACAGAAGGGGAGGAGTATTACTTCTGTACCTGTGGGAAATCGAAAAACCAACCGTTTTGTGATGGTTCTCATGCAGGAACGGGCTTCAAACCGAAGAGTTTCGTGGCCGAGGAAACCGGCGACGCTTACCTGTGCCGCTGTAAGTATTCGAACAATCTCCCTTTCTGTGATGGCACCCATAAACAGTTTACGGCTGAGCAAGTGGGCCAAGAAGGCCCCGATGTTCACATCCAAGCGGCAACGCCCGATCTCTCACCTGCGGCTTCTGCAACCAAAGAGGAGCCCACGGTTGAGTTCATTCATCAATTAGCACGAGATGGCTTATCCAAAGTGGGGCATCACGGGCCAATGACTTCAATGGGCGTTCCAAGATATCTATTGCCTCACTGGGATGATATTCAAGTGATGGTTGCACAAATGGCGACCAAACCGTTATTGGAACATGTGCCAGTTGGTACTGAGCTTATTATTGGGCCAAAAGCGAAAAAGCCACTCAAGTTGAACATATCTTTGTTTGTTTCTGATATGAGTTTTGGGTCGTTGTCTGAAGAAGCGAAAATCTCTTTAGCGACAGGCGCGGAGCTTGCGGGAACGGGAATTTGCTCGGGTGAGGGAGGCATGTTGCCCGAAGAGCAAGCGGCAAACTCACGTTACTTTTATGAATTAGCTAGCGCACAATTTGGTTACGATGAATCTAAGCTCAAAAATGTCCAAGCCTTCCATTTTAAAGGTGGGCAGGGTGCTAAAACCGGAACTGGCGGTCACCTACCGGGTGCGAAGAACATTGGCAAGATAGCAGAGGTGCGTGGCATTGAAGCGGGTACCGCCGCGATTTCTCCACCCACCTTTGTTGATCTAAAAACCGTCGAGGATTTCAAAAAGTTCGCCGACCGAGTTCGAGAGGTGACTGGCGGGATCCCAATTGGCTTCAAGTTGAGTGCCAATCATATTGAAGAGGATATTCAGTTCGCATTGGATGCCAGTGCCGATTACATCATCTTGGATGGTCGAGGCGGTGGCACAGGTGCGGCGCCAGAAATGTTCCGTGACCATATTAGCGTGCCAACTATTCCAGCGCTTGCTCGTGCCAGAGCCTATCTAGACAAGCAAGGCGTAAGTGGCAGAGTCACCTTAATCATTACTGGTGGGCTTCGTGTTCCAATGGACTTTGTAAAAGCGATGGCGCTTGGTGCAGATGGTGTCGCTATCTCGAACAGTGCCATGCAGTCGATAGGGTGTGTTGCCGCCCGAATGTGTAACACCAATAATTGCCCGGCGGGCATCGCGACTCAAAAAGCCGATTTACGCCAACGGTTAAATGTCGAGAAGGCATCGAATCAATTGAAGAACTTCTTCGAAGCCTCGACTGAATTGATGCAAGTGATGGCGAGAGCGTGTGGTCATGATCATTTGAATCAGTTTAATCCTCACGATTTGGCAACATGGAATCGCGAAATGGCCGAGCTATCCGGAGTCGCTTACTCTGGTGTCAGTCCATTAAATCAACTTAAGTAAATAGTATTTCGATCAAGCACACTCACTGTATTTTGGGTGTGCTTATTTTTGTCTGTGTAATACTAACCTATGTTTAACCTTTCGTAATTAACTGCTTTATAAGTGTTTTTAAATTATTTCCTATTTTTTGAAAATATCGCTTTACCTCAAGTTAACTTGAAGTTCTATCATCGTCCCCAATCTAAAAACACAATCTATCACCTTGTCGCCTAGTGCAGGTTTTGATGTTATCAAACAGACGTTACGAATCTTCAGTTATGAACTTTGAGCTCCGTAATTGAAGTCATGAGTGCAAAAAGGTGAGAAAAATGAACAAGGATCAACAATGAAAGTATTAGCGATTGGCGCGACCAACAGTAAAGCATCGATTAACCAACAATTGGCAGCGTACACCGCAAGCTTAGTTGAGGGCGCGCAAGTAGAGGTGCTCGATCTTAATGATTTCGAGATGCCCATTTACAGTGAAGACAGAGAAAAAGAGTCCGGTGTCCATCAACATGCGCAGCGCTTTTTTAGCAAGATTGGCGAAGCAGATGCTGTCGTCATCTCTTTTGCAGAGTACAACGGTTCATACACCGCAGCCTTTAAGAATGTGTTTGATTGGACATCACGAATCGACATGAAAGTGTACCAAGGCAAACCTGTTGTGATGCTCTCCACATCACCAGGCCCAGGTGGCGCCAGCTCTGTGTTGTCGTCTGCGGTACATTCTGCACCTTACTTTGATGCTGATGTGAAGGGCTCGATGTCGGTACCAAGTTTCTACGATAACTTTAATGTAGAAACGGGAGAAATCATCAATGCCGAAATAGCAGAGAGCCTGAAATCGATCATGAGTCAGATTTAGAGAGCGAGAACACCACAATAAAACAAAGTAGCTATTTGCGTGGTTTCTTTTCATTGCGCCCGTTATCAAAGTTTAAGGACATTAATTAGTTAAGATGAGAATTGGTCGTTATTATAAAGTTAAAGTAAGCTTTAAATATTTATGATCTCAAGGATAGTGTCGTAATGAGAAACATCGTATATCTCACCATAGGCCAATTGGCGGAGCGAAGTGGTGTGGCACCTTCAGCGCTGCGCTTTTATGAAACCAAAGGGTTGATTGCTTCGATTCGTACTAACGGAAATCAACGCCGGTATCAGTCGGCGATGTTGAGACGAATTGCGTTGATACAAGTCGCGCAGTCGATAGGCTTCACGCTCGAAGAGATCACCGAAGAGTTATCAACACTGCCAATGAACCATACCGCGACTAAGCGAGATTGGGAACGCGTTGCGAAGAAATGGCAGGGGCAACTGGACAGCAAGATGGCGCAGATTAAATCTCTACAAGAAAACCTAACTGGTTGTATCGGTTGCGGGTGTTTGAGTATGCAGAAATGCCAATTGTTGAACCCTGAAGATATTCTGCATGACCAAGGACAGGGCGCACAACGCATTGTTGATTAGACTAACTGAGTTCCTGAAAAACATGGAGCAACGGGCTAAGTTTTAGCTTTTACTCAATGGGTTAAGCAACAGTTGTGGCCGAATAGCGTGCCTAGACAATCACGAATTATAGGTCTAGTTTAGGTGGTTCTTTCAATAAAAGAAGAGGTTAGTTATGTTCAGCCATGTTTTTCTCGGTACCAAAGATATTGAACGCGCGAAGGCTTTTTATGACCCAATCATGAAAGTGCTTGGTTATAGCGAAGGTTCTGTTGATCCCAAAGGGCGCTGTGTTTACGTTAGCCAAACGGGTGTGTTGGGTTTAACGAAGCCGATTGATGGTCAGCCTGCGACTCACGGCAACGGTATGACGGTGGGTTTTCTTGCATCCTCCCCAGAAGTTGTAGATGAGTGGCATCGTGTTGGCGTCGAAAATGGCGGTACCAGTATTGAAAATGGCCCCGGAGCGAGAGGTTCTGACGAGCGTCGCTTGTACATGGCTTATTTGCGAGATCCTGATGGAAACAAGATCTGTGCAACTCACTTTATGCCATAGTGGCGTATACTTAGATGACATGGACTGTTAAGGATCGCTGGCGAATGCGAAGAACCAACAAAATGACACCTAATGAACTGTTTTATGAAAGCTTTGAGCGTTGCAGGATCGATGAAGAATTTCTAGAAACATTTTTGGCGGACTTCTGCGAACACAACCCTAGGTTTTCAGAGCGATTTGAAAACATAGGGTTAGAGCAACAAACCAAGATGCTTAAAGCTTCAATCATCCTTATCTATAACTCTGCAGGTCTGCCGAGCGTACGAAACTCGGTGAGAAAGCTTGGGAAGCGACATAAAGATTTAGGCATGGATATTTCTGAGCAAGAGCTCAACGAGTGGTTTAATTCCTTGCTCAATACGGTTAAAAAATACGATCCACTTTATGATGAAAATATCGAACAAGCTTGGGCACATACCTTGGAAACAGGACTTGCTATCATGAAGAAAGAGTGTGTAGTCTGAATCAAAAAATGTACAAAGTAAGCCCCACACAACAAGAGGCTTACTTTTTTATCGACTCAATTAAAAGGTAAAGCCTGCTTGGATATTCAGTACCGACTCAGCGGTATACCAACCAGTACTTCCGCCGAACTCATACCAATCAAATCCAGCTCGAGTCACAAACTTGGAGTGGCCGAAAACTGGTTTTAGTGACTTGTATTCTGCGCCGATGCCGTAAGTTAAGCCAAAATCACCATGGGACCCTTTGTGGACTTCATTATTATCGCTAGATCGGAACACCAATTTGGTATCTGAGTGTGCGTAAAACGCGCCCGCCTTACCATAAACAGCGAAGTTTTCGCTGAAGCTGTGCTTATACATAGGTGTTAATGAAAGCATTAAAGAATCGAACTCTTGCTCTGTTTGAAGCACCTTGTCACCATTATAGCTAGTAGACTTATCGTCAGTGCTGATAACAAGTAACGTCGATTCAATATACCAATTGCTTTGAACGATCTGGCTACCTAACGTGAATTGAGCGCCAACGTCACCGCTATCCATACCTACACCACCTAATGTGTACATTTCGTTTGATGCGAAAGCTGAAGTTGATGCGATCCCCGTAACTGAGGCAATCGTAAGAGCCGCTAAGACTAATTTTTTCATTGTTTTTACTCTGGTTTGTAAATTTCGGGAGAGGATTTTAGCGGCATTTTCAAAATAAAAAACACTGTTCGAATGGGCGATGGT
>NZ_JBFRVX010000225.1:0-1205 GCF_041475345.1 Vibrio sp. 10N.222.48.A3
CCAAGTTAATGCGTTGGTTAAGATCCTCTCGGACTTTGGAGTCTCCGCCATTGCTTACTTCTTTATCGGTTATTGGGTCGCTTACGGCGCGCACTTTTTTGCCGACGCAGAAACGCTATCGCAAGGGAATGGATACGAGCTAGTTAAGTTTTTCTTCCTAATGACCTTTGCCGCAGCAATCCCTGCGATTGTATCCGGTGGTATTGCAGAACGTGCACGTTTCTATCCAATACTCATCGCAACACTGTTCACCGTAGGCTTTGTTTATCCATTCTTTGAAGGCATCATCTGGAACGGTAATTTTGGTTTCCAAGATTGGCTTGAGGCGCAATTCGGTTATGGCTTCCATGACTTCGCGGGCTCTGTTGTTGTTCATGGTGTTGGCGGCTGGATTGCATTGGTCGCGGTTTACTTCCTTGGCATGCGCAAAGGCCGTGTCCGCGCCGGCAAACACACTAACTTCGCACCATCAAACATCCCATTCTTAGCACTAGGTTCTTGGATCTTATGTGTGGGTTGGTTTGGCTTTAACGTGATGTCAGCTCAAGCTATCAATGGTATCAGCGGTCTCGTGGCAATGAACTCACTCATGGCAATGGTTGGCGGTATTCTTGCGGCTCTGATTGCAGGTAAAAATGACCCAGGCTTCATCCACAATGGTCCTTTAGCTGGTCTCGTCGCTATTTGCGCAGGCTCAGATTTAATGCACCCACTCGGCGCACTGGTAACAGGCGGCGTAGCTGGCGCATTGTTCGTTTACTTGTTTACTTACATGCAAAACAAAACACAGATAGATGATGTGCTAGGTGTGTGGCCTCTGCACGGTGTATGTGGTGCATGGGGTGGCATTGCAGCGGGTATCTTCGGTCAGCAAGCATTCTGGGGGCTAGGGGGCGTAAGCTTTACTGCTCAGATGGTAGGTACACTAGCGGGCATTACGGTAGCTTTAATCGGTGCATTGGTTGTCTACGGTGTGTTGAGCAAAGTAACTGGCCTAAGGTTAAGTGAAGAAGATGAGTTTAATGGCGCGGATCTTTCTATCCATAAGATCTCATCAATCAACGAAGACTGATCACGGTTCAATAGATAAACATCAAGCGGCTTCGGCCGCTTTTTTTGTGCCTATTTCATTTCTGAATAGCAGAGATCAAGCGAGTTATGTCACAAATAGCCAATGAATTCAGTTGGCTAAGACTATGGTCTAA
>NZ_JBFRVX010000226.1:0-9506 GCF_041475345.1 Vibrio sp. 10N.222.48.A3
GGCCAATAGATCCTTACCAGCAATAGCAACAGGGATCGCTTTTGATTGGATCTCTGTCGCCTTCTTGAAGTCGTAATGTTTTAAGTTCTTCAGTAAGCGGTTATCTAAGCCTAAATCTTTAAAGTGCAAAGGACTCTCCAGTCATGATGGTATTGAATAAAATTAATTTAACGTGACATGATACCGCGAAAGTACTTTATAAGGATAGAGATCACAGAAAATTTATCCCTTTATCTCTCGTTTGCTAGAACATTGTATGCATTGCTCGCAAAGAAATAACTCTCCAAAACACATCAAAACCGGCTCTCACCCCTCCATCTCATAAACGAGACATAACGTGACGCTCAGCTAATTACCTCAAAAATTTAGTAATTTCTCTAGTTATTGTTTTTGCAGTTAAAAAATTAGTCGCTACAATCATTAATGAAGCGACTATATGATAAAGAATGTATAGCGCATCTTTTGATGATAAATAAGCAAGGAGTTCTTATGAATAAGACGTTAATCGCAGCTGCAGCCTCAGTTTTCATTTTAGCTGGTTGTTCTTCTGAGCCAGAAGAAGCTGCAATGTCACAAATGGATCAATTGACTAACCAAGTTGCTGAGCTAACCAGTGAAGTTGAAGCACTTAAAGGCGATAAAGCGGCAGCTGAAATGAAAGCTCAAGAAGCAGCTGCAGCCGCTATGGCAGCAAAAGAAGAAGCGGATCGTGCTAACGACCGTATCGACAACATCGCAGAGTCTTACACTAAATAGTGTGAGAGCTCAGTGCGATTAAGCTGTAGATTAAATCAGTCGCAAAATGCAGTAAATAGACAGCACCACCTCTTAACGGATGTGGTGCTTTTTTTGGGCGTTACTAATTCGAATAGAAGGCATTAATTCGAGTAGAAGGTATCAATTCAAGTAGACAAAAATAAACGCCCCTTGTTACAGAAGAGGCAATCAAATTAGAACTCAATCACAGGTGGTGCTATCTCAACAGGCACGCCATTTTGAGCAAATATCACCGCTTTCGCTTTTGAATTTGGTAGATCTGCATCTTCAAGCCACCATTTTAATTCAACGGGGATTTGCAATAATTTCTTAGAGCCGTCGCTTCGCGTCAATGGTTCGTGAGCTTCAACAAACACGCTCCTATCTGGCTCTAAAGATACTTTGATAGGCTCATCGATTATTGTGACTTGCTCACCACGACTAACCTGTTCAAAAAGCCACTCAATATCTTTAGGTTCCATGCGGATACAGCCGGAGCTGACTCGCAAGCCTATCCCAAAGTCTTTATTGGTGCCGTGTATCAGATAATCACCTGCACCATAAGCAAGTCGTAATGCATACTCGCCAAGAGGGTTTTCCGGCCCAGCAGGAACCACTTTTGGTAGCTCAATCCCTTTCTCTAGATACTCTTTACGAATTGAGTTTGGAGGCGTCCAAGTCGGATTGGGTCTTTTTTGGCTTATCTTAGTGATCATCTCTGGGGTATCTCGCCCCACTCGACCGATGCCAACAGGAAATACGTGCACCTGATTTTTCTCAGGTTCAAAGAAGTACAACCTTAACTCGGCAAGGTTAATCACAATGCCTTTTCTCGGCGTATCCGGCAGAATCAAACGGCTAGGGATACTTAACACATAACCTTCAGCAGGAAGAAAAGGATCAACGCCTTTGTTTGCCGCCATTAAAGAGAGAAAACCAATATCGTATTGCTTAGCAATGATAGCCAACGTTTCGCCAGCAGCCACTTCGTGTTGCTGTATTCTGCCGACGATACGGCTTTCAGCCGGAGGCAGTACAAAGGTCGCCGCAGACACACACGACGAAGCCATCGCTGCCACAAGCATGGTGACCCTCACTAGAGGTAAAGCTACCTTACGTATCTGTGTTCTCATTGAGTGCAAAGGCGTCGAGTTAGCGCAGTACGACATACAATTCCTTGGTTGGTCTTTCTATCAAAGTTTAGATTATCGCTGATCAAACGTCGCGACAACGTATTGTTGCTCCAAGCTGATATGCAACAGGCCTTTATTTGTCGTTTTTCTTCTGGACATAGCGTAATTTAACCACACAAAATCGATTGCCTCTAAACTTTCAACATATTTGGTTATCCATATGAATAATACTTTAAAGGTAGAGCAAATTTGTGACAAACATCTCACGGAGCCTCGCTTTAACTCGCTAATATTGCCTCAACAAAACGAATTCAATTCAACAGAATCGGTAATTAATAAAACCCTGTTCCTATAATTACCGTTAAAACTTTGGAGAACGACCATGGCTACACCTCATATTAATGCTCAAGCTGGTGATTTCGCAGAAACTGTACTTATGCCAGGCGACCCGCTTCGCGCAAAATACATTGCAGAAACATTCCTTGATGACGTGAAGCAAGTTTGTGACGTTCGCAACATGTTTGGTTACACAGGCACTTACAAAGGTAAGAAAGTTTCTGTAATGGGCCACGGTATGGGTATTCCATCGTGCTGCATCTATGTACATGAGCTAATTGCTGAGTACGGCGTAAAGAACGTTATTCGCGTAGGTAGCTGTGGTGCGGTACGTGATGACGTTAAACTAATGGACGTTGTTATCGGTATGGGTGCATCGACTGACTCAAAAGTAAACCGCATTCGTTTCAACAACCATGACTTCGCGGCAATCGCTGATTTCGGTCTTCTAGAAGAAGCCGTAAACCAAGCACGTGCACAAGAAGTTCCAGTTAAAGTTGGTAACGTATTCTCTGCAGACCTTTTCTACACTCCAGAAGCTGACCTTTTCGAAAAAATGGAAAAGCTAGGCATCCTTGGTGTTGATATGGAAGCAGCTGGTATCTACGGTGTTGCTGCGGATCTTGGTGCTAAAGCTCTAACTATCCTAACAGTATCTGACCACATCATCCGTGGTGAGAAACTAAGCTCTGAAGATCGTCAAAAATCTTTCAACGACATGATGAAAGTTGCTCTAGAGACTGCAATCAACATCTAACGAATTGATAAGATACATTGAAAAGCGTTACCCCGCAGCCAAGCTCACTTGGCTGCTCAAATAATCCCGAGGGGGAGATCGTGTCTAACGACAAGCTGCCAAAAGATGCGGATGGTTTGCAACTCAACTTTTGTAAAACATTGGCGTGTGACAACTTTGGCTTGAGCGATGCAAAACGGTATGTTTTGCAACACGCAAACCCTAAGCGTCCAGCGATGGTTTGTCGTGAATGTGGAGCTTTCCCCCCCTTACTTAACAATCGTGAAGTGTTAAGCGAACTTCATCGCCTAAGACAACTTCACAGCGACGGGCTCCCTGCTTGTCGTAATGATGATTGCGATAACTTTGGTTTATCGGTTCATACCCACAAACATCTTTATCATGCCTTCGGCTACAGTGGCGATAGGCAGCGTTACAGATGCAAAGACTGCCAATCAACCTTCGTTGATAAGTGGTCAGGATCCAACAAAAAACTTCAGTTTCAAGAGAACCTCATGGGCTTATTGTTCATGGGGTATTCAGTACGTGAAATTTGTAGAAAGTTAGAGATCAATCCAAAGACTTTCTATGATCATGTTGACCATATCGCCAGTCGCTGTCGTCGCAAGTTAGCGATGATCGATGCTCGTTGGGTCAACCATGCTAAAGATTACGAATTCGCTTCTCACTACCAACGCCTGCAACCGAAAAGCAACAATGGTGTGGTATGGATAGCGACTGGCGAGGCACACTCTGGCTACATCCTTTGCCAACACGTCAATTACTCTCAAAATGAAGAACCATCTGGAAGTGCTGATCACAACCCTTATGATGACGTTGCACGCTTTGTGTCTAAAGAGCACTCTTCAGAAGCGAATCTCGAACTTCCTCAGCCGTCTGACAAACTGAAAGAGCGCATTGAGCAGCAATATCAAGTAATTCTTGCGAGAGGTAATGTAGAGGACCCAATGGGGAACCTTACGACATTCAGTTACCCTTCGAAGGGCGCGCTAATTCGACCGCCTTATACTTCCTATGCTCACTTCCTACACGTGCTTGATATGTGTGATGAGAATAAGCATGTCACGATCTATATGCCACAAGATCCATTACTAAGATCTGCCGCTCTAAGCGTTTGCTTGCCGCGTATTCAGAGTCAAAATGTTGACCTTATGTATGTAGAGGAAGACTCAGGTTGGCAAGATGACCAAAATTTTGAAAAGATCGACATCGTTCATATGAGTTGGTGGCGCGATCGTTGGGCTATCGCGAGTCAAGGTGACAGTCAAAAAGGTATCTGCTACCTAACGGGTAATAATCCAGAACCAAAACAGTGGCTTAATACAGCTTCAATTCAGCAAACAAAGTTCTATCAACAACGTTTTCAGTTGTTATTTGATAGCTTCATCAATGAGCCAAGACGTAAACTTCGTCCTGGGGGCATTCTTCCATTACTCGACATATTTAGATCTTGGCACAATCTGTGCTACCAAGATAAGCAAGGGTTGACGGCAGCACAACGCTTAGGTGTGACAGAGCAGCCATTAACTCTTAAGCAATTGCTTTCATAGAAATTTACCATCTAGACAAGCGCTCTAGAACTCATTGATTTCAAAGCAAAAGCATGAGATAACACCCAAAATTGGAAAAGATACGTGTCCCCTTTATGCTCAGCGAGAGATAATTGATGCTTATCATCAATCACACTCCTATAATGATTGTGTTATCAATATGTTCGATAATTATGGATCTAAGCCTTGGACAAAAATCAGTACCTTCTTGAAACCGAACTAGAACAACTCAAAACTCGCGTTGATTCTGAGCCATTGGTGATCCTAGAGATTGCACAACAATGCCTAGTCAGATCAGAGCAAGTTCTGTTTGAAGAGGGCGCTATCCAGTCATTCATGTTAATGGCGAGATGTTGTTGGAACCTTATGGATTACCAGAAAGGTTTAAAATACATCAAGGAAGCCTACAAACGCCAAAGCCGATTAGATACCGATCATTTTCTCCCTGAAATTCTCCACTTACACGCTCTCCAATTCTGGGGACAAGCCAAGTATTACTCCGCCCAACAGTTCTGGATCAATGCATTAGAACAATCTGCACTGGTTGATGAAGTGGAGATTCAAATTGAATGCCTCATTGGCCTTGGCAACATTTGGCGAATGACTCACGAATATAAACTTGCACGCTCTACCCACCAGCTCGCTGTAAAAGTAGCGAATAACAGCCGCATTGGTTGGTTAGAAGGCAAAGCAAGAATACTTCTCGCATGGGATTACTACCTGCTCAACAACTATGTTGAAATGCTATCGGTGCTCGACGGTGCAGAAGAAGCACTAAAAGAATATAAAGATAATACTTGGCACGCTGAAGTATGGGATTTTCGAGGCCTTGCCCTACTTGGCCTTGAACGTTTGGATGATGCAGAACGAGCCACAGCCAAAGCGCACAAGCTAGCAGTAGAGCACAACCTTGTATGGATGAAAGCGCATTCCTACATCAGTCGAGCTAGACTGGAGCTCTTAAGAAAGAGGCCAGAACAAGCCGCCGAGTTGCTAAGGCTGGCAGAAGAGTCAGCAAACGAATTCGATAATGGCGAACTGCTTAGCCAAATTTGTTATCAACAGTCTTTAGTCGCAGAAGAAAATCAAGATTTTGAAGCCGCATTGATCGCTTTTAAGAAGTATCGTCAATATTCTACCGGCATGCTTAAAGAACAAACAAATCGTGTCGGTTTAGACAAAGCGCGCAGTTCAAAACGCCAGCTTGAACAGAGAGCTCGTAAGCTAATTAACCGCATTCGAGGTCAACACGAACACGACCCGGAAAAGCACCTCTCTTATGTCGTTTCCGAAACCTTCTGGTGGGAAAAACTGGTACTATTTAAGACGGAGCTTAAACGCTCTAATCACTGCATCATCATGTTCCATCACATCGATACCGATTACTTAGATGTCTGTACCGAGATAGCACATACCTTGTGTAATCAGAACGACTTCATTGCAAGGCTAAGTTCGGAACGTGTGGCTCTTATGCTTTCCGAAAAAGACGAAGCTGCTGACCAGATCTTCAAAACTCTGACCACCATGCTAGATATCTATCCATGGCACAGAAAAGGATTAAAAGGTTCGAGACCGACCGTCAGCCTCAACGATATTTTGACGTTCCCGTTCACTCTTGAACAACTAGAAGAAGACGATGCTGAGGTAACAGAATGATGGAAACCCTATTAAGCAAGATTACAGATGCAGGTCTAGATCCTTCATCGGTATCGGGTGAAGAGGCGATCATATTCTGGAATCATATTCGCCAACACGTTTCGACTACACAAACAGAACAAGCACACTGTTACATCATCAGCTCTGAGTACCGCGCCGAGTTACGACAAAATCAAACCAGTATTGATGAGTTAAAACTGGCACTCGACCTACTCCACCTTCCTACAGATATAGAAGATATTCTTACTGTAAAGACCAGCTTAAGTAATCGCTTGGTTGAAATTGGTGATTACACGTCGGCACTGAATGAATTCGTCAGCTCATCGACAATCGCCGTTGAGCACGGACATATCGATGAATATGTAATGGCTATCTTAGGTATGGGGAACCTGTGTGACGCTTACGGAGACCACAGCAGAGCTCTTCGCTACTACCAAAAAATCAATAGCATAGATCACGCGATAAGCAGTCGATCACTTCGTCTGAAATTCAAGCTTTATATGGTAGCAAGTCTGCTACTGCTCAACCGAATAACGGCGGCCAGCGACTTACTGAACGAATGCGAAGAACTGAGCATTTTAGTGAGTGATAAGCTACTCACAGCTCAGATACTGTTGTATCAAGCAAAAGTGCTCCGTGCTAAGAAAAAGCACCATGAAGCGCTTCGTTGTCTGTCAAAAATTCAATATCCAGCCAACAGTACTCAAGCAAGTTGGCTCGCGACCATGACTCGTCTAGAGTTAGCACATTGCTTGAGTGCGACCGGAAAGCAAGACTATGCAAGTATGATCTTGTCGAGCACCCACAAACGTGTGAAGCCCGGCTCGTCGCCTGTGCTTGCGAAGCACTTCTATGATTCTCTAAGTGATGTATGTTTGAATCAAGGTCGTTTTGAAGAAGCGCTGAGCTACGAGAAGAAAGGCTACCGAATTGAAACGGATCTGATGAAGCAGATCCCGATCAGCGAACTTGGTGCAAGCCAACTGCGCCGTCTATCACGGTTTGAATTACAACTTAAACTCATTCTCTCCGAACAAGAGAACAAAGAGCTAAAAGAGACAACAGAGCAACATAAAAATACAGTTGCTCAGCTACAACAAGATGTTTTCACCGATCCACTGACCGGGTTACACAACCGTCGCTGGTTAGATGTGAAACTGAAAGATCTACTGCTACACGAAACGCCTTTCGCATTAATGGTTATCGATATCGACCACTTTAAGTCAATCAATGATGAACTGAGCCACTTAGTGGGTGATAAAGCGATCGTCAGCGTTTCTCAAGAACTGCGTTCATACTTTAAGTTTAGAGGCGCGTCATGTGTCAGGTTTGGCGGAGAAGAGTTCCTTGTCATCCTTGAGAATACTGACCTTGCGAAAGCAGAAATGCACTCTGAAAATTATCGAGAGCGTATCTTCCAATTTGGGTGGCATGAAATACTCGGCGAGCGCGGTTTAACCGTTAGTATCGGTATCACTTTGCATCGCGATGGAGAAAATACTCAGCGTACCTTCTATCGTGCAGACAAAGCCCTATACCGAGCTAAAGCCAACGGCCGTAATCAAGTGTGTACAGAGTAGTAACACGTCTGTCTGTGGGTCTTTAGTTCTGTAGGTCTGTAGCTTTGTAGCTAAGCCCGCCTCTTATTGATAAAAGAACAAAGAGATTCCACCTAATGCGGCAAGTGTCCCGATGATACTTTGCTTTGACACCTTCTCTCCTCTAATCGCATAAATCACCAAAATAAAGACCGGGCTGGTCGCTATTAATGTTTGAGCAATCGCAGGGTTAGCATTTTTCAGCGCCACTTGCTGAAGCCATAGAGCGAGAAACGTCCCGACAAAGATTGCCCCTAATAACCAAAGTTTATCGAGCTTGGTCATTGCCCATAAATCTCTTTTTATCGACGAGTACGGCTTCTTTTCAACGAAAGGGATAATCAGCATTACGGCAAACACGCCAATCGTCAGGCGAATCAAAGCACCTAACAATGGTGGAATGTCACCCGCCACCAATGCGTAGTGGGAAATCACCACACCCGACGCCTGACAAACACTTGCCATAAGCCCATATCCAATGCCACCCCACAGTGCTTTGTCATTAGAAATATCATTACCGTTCGCTGATTTCGACGGCTGAAAGACCACAAAGGTCACCGCTAAGGTTGTTATCACAACACCGAGCCAACTTTGCAAAGTGAGTGCCGCGCCAAGAAACATTAATGCCAAAACACCAGAAAGAGGTGGAGCCAGAGATTCCAGCAACAAGGTCTTATTGGCACCAATTCTTTTTAATGCCGCAAAATAAGCACTGTCACCAACTGCGATACCAATGACTCCCGAGATCGCCAAGATCCCAAAATGGTTAGCACTCAGTTCGAATTCAGGCATTGGTATTAACGGCATGACCAACAGCATCATGCCAGAGGCTACAACCCCCTTAACAATGTTCAACTGCATCGCAGAGAAGCGATGTCCAAATTGCCCATAGATCCATGTCGCACATGCCCACACCATCGCAGCGCCAATGGCCGCTAATTCACCTATATACATCCGCATTTATCCTTTATTTATTGTTGTTATGATTATGGCTATGCGCATCGTTTGAATCAGAACTGTCATCTTGTCAGCAAGAAATCCGAAATAACCTATTCAAGTTCAATTGGGTTTTATAAGATCCATCAGTGATTTTATTCTCATTATTAGCAGCAACATATTATTTTCAGATTGGTAAATCATTTTTATAACAATTACTTGGATGATAGCGTAGTATATTTGTAACTAACATCTAACATTACAAGGATCTGTTATGTTTTTAGACTACTTTGCACTCGGTCTACTGATTTTCGTAGCATTAGTTATCTTTTACGGCATCATCGTTATTCACGATATTCCCTATGAAATTGCGAAAGAACGCAATCACCCTCATCAAGATGCTATTCATGTCTCAGGCTGGGTTAGCCTATTCACTTTACACACTATTTGGCCGTTCCTTTGGATTTGGGCTACGTTGTGGCGCAAAGATCGTGGCTGGGGCTTCGCTAAGCTTGAAGAAGAACAACATGATATTCATCACCGAGTCGACACTCTCATCGACCAAGTGAGTGCACTTCAGAACGAAATCGCACAGCTAAAGCAAGCGGGCACTGAGCAAAACAGCACAGAGAAACAGACAAACAACGTTCAAGATCAGGAGGCTAAGTAATGGATTTACTGCTGATAATGACCTACGCGGCGCTTTGTATTACGATTTTCAAAGTATTCAAAATCCCACTAAACAAATGGACTGTCCCAACAGCCGTACTGGGTGGTGTTGTCC
>NZ_JBFRVX010000227.1:0-7707 GCF_041475345.1 Vibrio sp. 10N.222.48.A3
TATCAGAGCTATCAGAGCAGATAATGATCCGCCAACAAAGCAACAAACAAAATCATAAGATGATAAATGGAGAACTTAAAGGTCTTCATCGCCATATTAGGTTCATCACGATATTTCAGAACCCACGCGTGATAGACAAACCCACCGTTGAGCACCAAAGACGCGCTCAGATATATCCAACTGCTCATGCCAACTAATACTGGTAACACACACACGATGCTTAACAACAATGTATACAGCAAAATTGAAGTCTTGGTGTATTCGATTCCGTGGGTCACGGGCAACATGGGAATATTCACTTTGGCATACTCATCACGACGATGAATTGCCAACGCCCAGAAGTGCGGAGGTGTCCAAATAAAGATGATCATCACCAACAACCAAGCATTTGAATGAAGCTCGTTGGTGACTGCCGTCCAGCCCAGTAGAGGTGGCATTGCGCCTGCGATCCCTGCGATCACAATGTTTTGTGGCGTCGCTCGTTTTAAGTACATGGTATAAATCACTGCGTAACCCAACAAGCTTGCAAAGGTTAACCAAGCGGTGAGTTGATTGACCCACACCATTAACGTGGCAAACCCAAGTAAGCCGATACCCGCGGCAAAGCTGAACACACGCACACTACTCAGTTCACCGGATGGTAAAGGACGTCGATTTGTTCGAGTCATCTGGCCGTCGATCTTTTTATCGATCAAATGGTTAAACGCAGCGGCTGAACCTGCCATCAGCCCTATCCCAATCATCCCGAACACAGTTTGCTGTAAAGGTAATCCATTAGGCACAGCCAAACACATTCCAACCAATGCCGTCAGCAACATCAAAGCCACCACTTTAGGCTTGGTCAGCGTTAAATAAATTTTCCAAGTGGCTTTGTTTTTTATAGCAATTTCGTTACTTAAAGCTATGTCATTGTTGACTGCTATCTTATGAGTTAAGGCTGCGTCTTGAGCCACCACTTCATACTGTGTTGACGTTCTACTGACCATGATTACCTCCTTGTAATACACTGTTTTTCACCAAGCTCTCACTCGGTTTGTGTTGCCACACGACAAAATTGGTTACAACCATGCTGATGAGCAACATCGCTGCGACTAGGTTATGCAAAACCGCAACTGAGATTGGCAGATGAAACCATACATTACTGATCCCAAGGCTAATTTGAGTAAACAGGACTATTGCGACAATCACGCTCAGCTTTTGGTGAGGCGCTTGGCCAAATTTCCATAGCTGGTACACGATCATCAGCACCGTTAACGTCGCCACAATAGCCCCGAACCTGTGCATGACATGGATGGTAAGCCTTGCGGGATACTCCAACACGCCAAACTCATAGTTATCATGGCCGTGTTGAGCAAAATCGAAGGCATTCTTGAAATCTAAATAGCTTGTCCAGTTCCCTTCACAGATAGGTAATTGGGTACACACCAGAGCGGCATAATTAGACGATGTCCAGCCACCAAGCAGTATCTGCCCAACCACAATGAGTAATCCGAATAGTGCCGAGACTTTAAGTGGTGAAGAATAGGTAGCCTCACCAAAACGGCTTTGGAATTGAGACAAACGACAGTAGAGCAGACACAGCAGTGACAACAACGTGAAGCCCCCCATCAAATGCGCCATAACCACAACGGGCATCAACTTGAGAGTCACCGTCCACATTCCAAGCAAAGCCTGAAATATCACGGTTGCAGAGATAAGTAACGGAAGACCAGCAGCTGTTATATTCTTTTTAATACACCAAGCAACAACGACAAAGATAAGCAGCCCTAATGTTCCTGCAAAGTAGCGGTGGATCATCTCTATCCAAGCTTTGTCTGCTTCGAGAGCTCGTTCTGGAAATTGTAGATTGGCTTGATTAACGGCTTGGGTATTCGAGGGAACGGTAATCTTTCCATAGCACCCAGGCCAGTCAGGACAGCCAAGGCCAGCATCAGACAAACGGGTATAAGCGCCGAGCACAATCACGGTAAGGGTTAACAAGATAGTTAATCTCATCATGTGCATGAGTAAATCAGGGGCTTTATTCTGCATCGTTTATCTCCCTATACTTATTCCCTTTTCGCTAACAACACTCAGCATTAACGCAATCTGCTAAAGCTCATCAACTCAAGCTTATCAACTTAAGCTGATTAACTACCCAACTCGTGACAGCTTGAGTAGCTTTCTTAAATCATGAATCATGCCTTTAGATTGGCTGACTAGCTGCGAAGGATCAGAAACACTTTTGTATTCCATAACCAATTGCCCGAGTGGGTCAATTATGACAATGGAAGCTGGTGCAAACTCAGTACTTAATTGATCACCACCTGCTAACAAAGATAAATCAGGCTTGTTGAGCGAACCCGACAACGAGTTACCTTCTGAGACGAAAACAACGGCGGTCACTCGCTCTTTGTTTTTCCCTAGCGCCAAGTAACTTTGATTCAAATAATGGAGTTGTTGTTCGCATAAGCTTTCACACTCTGTGGGAGCGATATAACCCACAACCCAACCCTCTCCAGCCATGGGTACCGTTACGCCGAAATCCGCTAGTGTAATTCTTGGTTCTACCAATTCGCCTGAGTTAGTGACACCTGACGTATACCAATTTTGATCCAACACAGTTTTGGCGATAATGGCTGGCAAAGCGAAAATTAAAACGAGTCCGATTAATACCAAGCGTCCTTTAGTACGACGGCTTCTGAGCTCAGCCATGTTTGCCTCGGTACTTTCCCTGTTCACTTGTGCTTGAGACTTATCCATCGTTGTTCTCCGTGATAGGTGTCGCTTTTAGGTACCGATAGCCAATTAACAACATCAAAAACAAAAGTACCGCAGCCATAACAAACCATTGAAATGAGTAACCAAAGTGCTTCTCAGATTTCATCGCCGTTGGACGCCATAACATTTCATAGGGCCATGCATCTAAACTCTGAGGTTGGAAGACAAAGGGCAGCACTTCTTGCCCGGTGTACTGTGATAGCGCTGTTATGTTTAAGTTTTGAATTCTATTCGGTGTCGTATTTTCTAATCCCAACTCATGACTTAGAGGGTTCAACGAACGTGTGTACAAACGCCCTGACATATTGGTTGGTAGTGTGATGCTTCCTAATTGGGGTAGCTCTCTTCTGTCACGGCTCGCTGCAACGAACCCAAGATCGATCAACAGTTGTTTTCTTCCATCTTGTGTTGGAACTTCGCCCAACATGTAGATCACATACCCTACCGTTCCTTGGTTAATCTGGTTGTCTAACAAAACCACTAATCCACTGGGTGCTTCCAGCTCAAGGTCAACTCTCAAACCATTTAAAGACGGCTGTTCAGATGCACCTTGCATTTGTGTACGCGAGCCCTTCCATTCAGAGATAACCGTGTCCAATGACCTAGACGATTGCTGCGCTCTTTCTGATAGCTGCTGTTCATAGCGCAATTTCTCGTTACCTCGATCTAACTGCCACAAACCCAACTTGATTAAAGCGCCGACTGAAACCACAGTTAAAACAACCGCTATCCAAAAACCTTTACTGCGGAACTTGTGTTCATCATCAATCAATCGGTTTGGAGTTATCACTATGGCGTCATCTACCTTTGTGTTGTTGTTTAAAATTGTGTTAGTCGCTTTGCTGTTCTTCATCGCTTTCAATTTGATGAAAGGCCTAATTCAAATCGCCTCTGGTAAACACAATGGCAAAAGACTGAGTCACTTCTTAGGTCGCCGTGTGATGCTGTCTGCCATCGTCGTGCTATTGTTGTTACTTGCCCTAGCCTCAGGCACCATCACTCCAAATCCAAGACCTTACTAAGGCATTCAAGTTTTCAAACTTATTTATTCTTCAATACACGACTTAAAGCAGCCCCGTATATCATCAAAGTACATAGACAAACACGAACAGGCCTAACCAAACCACATCAACAAAGTGCCAATACCAACTGCCCGCTTGGAACGCAAAGTGGTCTTTCGGAGTGAAGTGGTCTTTCGCAACCCTTGCCAGCAACACGATCAAAAAGATAGTTCCTAAACAGACATGCAAACCATGGAACCCAGTCAACAAGAAGAAGGTATTGCCGTAGATACCAGACTGAAGTGTCAGCCCCATCTCTTGATAAGCGTGAAGATACTCTTCAACTTGAAAGAACAGGAAGAAGCCAGCCAGAACAATGGTTATCTCCAACCAGACGATCAAAGCCATACGCTTATTTTGTTCAAGACTGATATGTGCCATGTGCAGCGTCACAGAGGAAAGCAGCAGGATAATGGTGTTCTTAAGCGGGATACCTTGCCAAGGCATGGCTTGTGTCGTTACGCCATCAGGGGTAGTCGTTAGCGGCCATATTGATTGGAACATCGGCCACAATACTTCATGGGTCATTTCATTATTGCCCGCACCACCAATCCAAGGAACAGAAATCATGCGTGCATAGAAAAGCGCGCCAAAAAAAGCGCCGAAGAACATGATTTCGGAGAAAATAAACCAACTCATTCCTTGTCTAAAAGAACGAGAAATCTGCTCAGAATAGAGACCACTCAATGATTCTGTGATCACATTGCTAAACCAACCTGCGAGCATGTAAAGCAGCACTGCAAACCCGACTAACAACACCGCTTTGCCAAATACTCCACCTGCGGCGTCGGTGCCCATGTTTTGCACCGTCAAGCCAGCGCCAACTGCGACCAAAAACAGTGCTACAGCACCCACCAATGGCCAGTGGCTTTGGTGTGGAACGAAATAAACTTCCTTTTTAGAACTCATCGCTCAACTCCTTTTGTTGATTCTGGTTCTGTAAACCCCTAGTTACTTGCGAGTGTGCTCAATGTTGATGTACTCACTTCAGGCTTACTTGCCTCTCCACTCACCTGACTCGTGATGTTAAACAGCGTATATGAGAGCGTGAGTGTATGTATCGATTCTGGAATATCTGGCTCAATGTAAAATATCAAACCCATTTCTGCGCTCTTGTGCCCGTCCAATGGCTGCTGATTAAAGCAAAAGCATTCCATCTTATTGAAGTAAGTTGCTCCCATACCTGGAGAAACCGATGGTACGGCTTGGCCAACCAATGAGGCTCCAGAAAGGTTTTTGGCAATGTAGTTAGTTTGAACCACCTCACCAGGATGAACCTCTAATACTCGAACCTCAGGCGAAAACTGCCACGGCATATCTGGCTTAATGTGCGACATGAATTCAACACGAACAGTACGAGAGTAATCAGGCTGCATTCCCTGAGGTTGAACGGCAGAGACCGTGTTGGTTTTGCCGTTGATCCCCAAGGCTTCACACATTACGTCATACAGAGGAACCAAAGCGAAACCGAAGCCAAACATCGCGACCACGCTCAACACCAAGTAGCCCGTCAGCTTTTTAGTCGAGCGCTTATTAGACAGGCGCTTTGGTTGTTTTTTATCTTGATTGGGATCGCTTTGCTTATCACTCATAGCTAATCCCTCTAGTCTACTTTAGGTGGATGAGTAAAGGTGTGGTGAGGCGCTGGGCTTGGTACTGTCCATTCTAGCCCTTCAGCCCTATCCCAAGGCTTGCTTGGTGCAGGCTCTCCGCCTCTTACGCACTTAATAGCCAGCCATAAGAAAATCAACTGAGACAACCCAAAGGCAAAACCACCAATCGATACCACTTGGTTAACGTCAGCAAATTGAATGGCGTAATCTGGAATACGACGCGGCATGCCCGCTAGCCCTAAAAAGTGCATAGGGAAGAACAGTACATTAACTGAGATTACCGACGTCCAGAAGTGCCACAGACTGAGCTTGTGGTCGTACATATGCCCTGTCCATTTCGGCAGCCAGTAATAAGCTGCGGCCATAATTGAGAACACGGCGCCTGTCACCAGAACATAATGGAAATGAGCCACAACAAAATAGGTATCGTGGTATTGGAAATCCGCAGGCACGATAGCAAGCATCAATCCAGATAACCCACCAATCGTAAACAAAACAATAAAGGCAATCGCAAACAGCATTGGGGTTTCAAAAGTCAAAGCACCCCGCCACATGGTCGCCACCCAGTTGAAGACTTTCACCCCGGTCGGCACCGCAATCAGCATAGTGCAATACATGAAGAACAATTCGGCAAATACTGGCATACCCGTGGTGAACATGTGGTGCGCCCAAACCAAGAATGACAACAATGCGATACTACAAGTCGCGTACACCATAGAGTGGTAGCCAAACAGACGCTTGCCACTGAATGCTGGAATGATGGCTGAGACAATACCAAAAGACGGCAAGATCATGATGTACACTTCAGGGTGCCCAAAGAACCAGAATATGTGCTGGAACATCACCGGGTCCCCACCACCAGCGGCATCAAAGAAGCTAGTACCAAAGTATTTGTCGGTCAGCACCATGGTAACCGCACCCGCGAGCACGGGCATCACGGCTATTAATAAGAAAGCGGTAATTAACCATGTCCATACGAACATCGGTAGCTTGAACCAAGTCATACCCGGCGCGCGCATGTTCACTATGGTTACGATCACGTTAATCGCCCCCATGATCGAACTGATCCCCATAATATGAACTGAGAATACGAATAGCGCGGTGCTGTCTGGGCCATAAGTTGTTGAGAGCGGAGCATAAAATGTCCAACCAAAACTCGGCCCGCCTCCCTCAGTAAACAAAGATCCGATCAAGATTAAAAATGCAAAAGGCAGAATCCAGAAACTGAGGTTGTTCATTCTCGGCAACGCCATATCTGGAGCTCCGATCATCATCGGAATCATCCAGTTAGCCAAGCCCGTAAAAGCGGGCATTACTGCGCCAAACACCATGATCAAGCCATGGACAGTGGTCATCTGATTGAAGAAATCGGGCTCAACGAGTTGTAACCCTGGTTGGAACAGCTCCGCACGGATCACCATTGCCATGGCACCACCCGTTAAGAACATCGCAAAACTGAACCAAAGATATAATGTGCCAATGTCTTTATGATTGGTTGAATACAGCCAACGAGCCCAGCCTTTAGGTGCCGCATGTGAGTCGTGATCATCAACAGGCAAATCATTATTACCCAATGTGCCTTCTACAGAATGGCTCAGTGCTTGATCTTCTGCTGGAGCCGATTTCACCGGCTTATTGATTGGTGAACTCATAACTGATCCTTAGCATCATTTTGTGCATCATCCGTTGAGCTTTCAGAACTGCCTTCTTGCTTCGCCTTATAAGCGTTGATATCTGAAGCCTGAACAATATCGCCGGTGTTATTACCCCAAGCATTTCGTTGATAAGTCACTACCGCTGCGATCTCTTTCTCGGTTAACTGATTATCGAATGCTTGCATCGCCGTTCCGCCACGACCATAAACAATGGTGTCGATATGAACATCCACATCACCAAGGGCAATAGGACTTCCTTTGATAGCAGGGAATGCTCCGGGAATGCCTTCACCGTTTGCTTGGTGACAAACCGCACATCGAGTTTTGTAAACCTCTTCACCGATGGTATTCAACTCTTCCAAAGAAAGTGACGCATCTAATGCATCTTTCGCGGCTTGTTGTTCGGCTATCGCCAACTCTTTCTGTTCTGCTAGCCATGCGTCAAACTCGTCTTCTTCCATGGCATGCACCACTATCGGCATGAAACCATGAGCGCGGCCACACAACTCTGCACACTGCCCGCGGTAGACGCCGGGCTCATCTATCTTTGTCCAAGCCTCATTAATAAAACCTGGAATGGTATCTTTCTTAACGGCGAATGCTGGCACCCACCATGAG
>NZ_JBFRVX010000228.1:0-5258 GCF_041475345.1 Vibrio sp. 10N.222.48.A3
TAGAGCTTAGAGCTTAGAGCTCAGAACTGTTTAGGTTCAGAGCAGCTAAAGGTTTATTGCTCTTTGTTTTGCTCGGCTTTACATACAGCAGCAGTGAACACTACGTCTGTTGAGCTGTTAAGTGCTGTTTCAGCTGAATCTTGAATCACACCGATAATGAAACCAACCGCTACAACCTGCATCGCTACATCGTTTGAAATACCGAATAGGCCACACGCTAGCGGGATAAGCAGTAGTGAACCGCCAGCAACACCCGATGCGCCACATGCTGATACTGCAGCAACAAGGCTTAGTAGAATCGCAGTGAAGATATCAATCTCAATGCCCATAGTGTGTACAGCAGCAAGCGTTAACACAGTGATGGTGATTGCAGCACCCGCCATGTTGATCGTTGCGCCTAGAGGAATCGATACAGAGTAAGTATCTTCGTCTAGCTTTAGCTTCTTACAAAGGTTCATGTTCACTGGGATGTTTGCAGCGCTTGAACGAGTGAAGAATGCCGTTACACCAGATTCACGAATACATTGCAGTACAAGTGGGTATGGGTTTTGTTTTGTTTTAATAAATACAAGCAGTGGGTTAACCACAAGTGCGATGATTAGCATTGAGCTTAGTAGTACTGCTAGAAGTTGACCGTAGCTTGCCAGTGCATCGAAGCCTGTTGTTGCGAATGTTGCAGAAACAAGACCGAAGATACCGAATGGGGCAAGGCGAATAATGAAGCGAACAATGTGTGAAACACTGTGGCTTAGGTCTTCGAAAACCGCTTTGGTTGTTGCAGATGCGTGGTGCAGAGCAAGACCAAGACCGATGGCCCAAGCAAGAATACCGATGTAGTTCGCATTCATTAGTGCGCTAACTGGGTTGTCTACAAGCTTGAATAGAAGCGTATGAAGAACTTCTGCAATACCTTGAGGAGGGTTAGCACCTTCAGCGCCAGCAACCAGTGTCAAAGTGGTTGGGAACATGAAGCTCAGTACTACAGCAGTCAGTGCAGCAGAGAACGTACCAATCAGGTAAAGCACAATGATTGGACGCATATGAGTATGCTGACCTTTCTTTTGGTTTGCGATAGAAGCTGCAACAAGAATGAATACTAAAATTGGGGCAACAGCTTTCAGAGCACCAACAAACAGGCTACCTAATAGGCCTGCATCTTGAGCTGCTGAAGGAGAAACCATGGCGAGAACGACACCGAAAACAATACCAGCAAGGATCTGTAGAACGAGATTTCCACGAGCGATGCGGGCGAGCATGTTGTGATTTTGCATAAAATACCTGCAATTGTTAATTTATTATAGTGATGTATCTTTTTATGAAGTTGTACCAAATCCAACTATACACTAGCGGAATTGGCGGTCATATTAGCGGGATCTAAGAGGGTGTCTAGGGATAGTTTACTTTTAGGGTTATTGTTTGCGCTATGTGGTGTTTTTGGAGCTAAATGTTAAATAAATGTATTTTGATTGGGCTATAAATCTGCTGATTCTCATTTGATAGATTCAAAACACTGCAAATGTAGAAATGTAAACGGCTATAGGAAAGAACATTGTGTGCATAAATAACCACACCATTATCAAATTGAAACAAAAAGCCCCACGTGATTAACACGATGGGGCTCATTGTCTTAATTTAAAGTTATCTTAAGTTAGGTTATCTTCAATACAGCTTATAGCTGTTAACCTTAAACCTTAAACCTTAAACCTTAAACGTTAGTCAGACGCTTTTTTAAGATTGCGGCCTTCTGATTGTACGGTTTTGTACATCTTGGAAAGCTGCTTATTGCTGGCGCGTTGTTCCGCTAACGAGGCGCCATTTCGGGCTTGTTCTCGCAATAACTTTCGATAGTTAGCAAATCGTCGCTCAGACAATTCTCCACTTTCAATCGCCTTGCGTATCTTGCACCCCGGTTCTGATTCATGATGACAATCAGAGAATCAGCAATGTATGGCTAACTCTTCCACATCAGAAAAGGTTTCACTCACGCCTTCAGCGCAGTCAGCAAGTTGTAGCTCTCGCATTCCTGGAGTATCGAGCAGTAAGCCGCCCGATGTTAGCAAGTGGAGCGATCGTGATGTGGTTGTGTGTCGGCCTTTACTATCGTCTTCACGAATGCCACCTGTGGCTTGTTCAGCCTCACCAAGTAATGAGTTGACTAAGGTGGATTTACCCACACCGGATGAACCCATTAAAGCCACAGTCTTGCCCGTTTTACACCAAGGCGACAAAACTTGAGTTGAGTCTTGGTCTAGGCTATTCACCGCTTCGATCATCAGCATAGAATCTAAGCTTTGCACTTGTTGTACTTTGTCTTCGTAGTCATCACACAAGTCTTTCTTGGTGAGTACGATAACGGCTTCAACCTGTGCTTCATTGGCGAGCGCTAGGTAGCGTTCAATACGGCTTAGATTAAAGTCGTTATTTAACGAAACCACGATAAATACCGTGTCGATGTTAGCTGAGATATATTGTTCGGCGACACGGCTACCTGCAGCTTTACGGCTGAAGAGTGATTGACGGTCTAATAAACGGCCGAATTGCAGTTCAGAGTTCAAGATTACCCAGTCGCCAACCGTCATTGCGGGTTGGTTTTGATGGATAGGGAGAACGATTTCGCCTTGTTCTGACGCTAGTGTATAGCCGCTGCGATGGTGCGCGGTAATACGAGCAATGACGGATTGGTCATAGTCTTCGAGTGTCAGTTGTTGTTGGAATACAGGTTGCCATCCAAGTTGTTGAAGTGACATTGGATTAGAAAATGCGTTTTGTGAATTCATGTCTATTTACCCAGACGTGCGAGCTTTCTTTTCTTGTGAGAGCATTAAAGTCTTATCACTGCATTAAAGTCTTATCACTGCATTAAAGTCTTATGAGAGCATTAACTTCTTGTGAGCTCTCTTATTGTTGATGAGATCAAAAGAGTTAATGAGACCAAAAAGAGTTGCTGAGATTAAAAGCGTCGAGCGTCAAAAATGTTTTGAGTTTGGGTCGAATTCAAATAGATAGGACCCCGGATTGAGTCATGCTTTATAGGCATGCAGGAGTTGATCACTTACGATCAACAGTAAACCGGGTAAAAGTGTGCGGTCGTCAAAGAGTGACGATAAGTTGGTCGATCGGTATTTAAGTTGGATTAACCAAACAAGTTAACGCGTTACTTTTACTGCCAGTTTTAGTGTCTTCATTACAATCATCTTCTATTCTCCTTGGTTATTAATGTGGTCGGGCTTTGAATAAAAAGCGAGCTCAGTTTAGCAAAAAGCCACGATGGCGAGAAGTCATCGTGGCTTAAATTATTTCATCGATAGTGAATCTGATTAATGATGATCGTGATTCATCTTTTTCATGCCGCTCATCACTTTCTTCACTGGCGCATCAAAGGTCTGTGTTTCACCGTTTGCGAAGGTCAGTGTCATTTTGATTTGTTCACCTTCTTTTAGGCTACTTTTTAAGTCAAACAACATGATGTGTAAGCTACCTGGTTTAAGTACAGCTTTACCATTTGCAGGGATGGTGATCGCTTGAACTTGACGCATCTTCATTACGTCGCCATCAACGATAACATCATGAAGTTCAACCTTTCCTGCTGCTGGTGTTGTTGCAGAAACAATAGCGCGATCTTTATCGCTATGGTTCATCAGAGTCGTGAATACCGCGCTGTTCACTGCTGAAGGCGGGGTTGCGCGCGCGTACGCGTCATGAACCATAATGTCGCTATTCGCTTGAGCAAGAGGAGTGAGCAATAAGCCTGCTAGAGCAAGTGCTTTTAACTTCATGTTGTTGTCCTTAGTTTTTTGTTTTGGTCTGGGACCTGACTTTTTGTTCGAACTTTATTCGTTAAGTTCTTTATTTTTGTACACGTTGTTTCTCGTCGCTGATGACTTGGTACGTTAGCGCGTTAATGTGTTAATAGCTTCAACAATTGGCGCTGGCGTTAACGTATGCGGCACTTTGGTAATCAGCGTGCCATCGGGTTTTAAAAAATAGAAATATGAGCTGTGGTCTAGGGTGTATTCCAACTCTGAACCTTCAAGCTTGGTCTTTCTAAAAATAACACCGTAGTTGTGTGCAAGCGTTGTTGTCACATCTAACGGGCCACTTAATCCTTCCATCATTGGGTGGAAGTATTGTGCGTATTCGTATGAGGCTTCAGCGGCATCACGTTCTGGATCGAGAGAAACAAACATCGGGCGAATCTTGGCTTTTGCTTCATCAGAAATCTGGTTAAGTGCTCCGGCTAACATTGCTAGAGAAGTAGGGCACACATCTGGGCAACGTGTGAAACCAAAATAAACGATACGAATTCTGTCATCGGTTTGGTCAAAGATTTCAGTTGGCTGGTTATCTTTGCCGAAAAGGGTTGTTGCGGAGAATTGTTGTTTTGCCGCGTGTTGTTTTTGAGCTTCGTTTTGCCCATCAAGATAACTTTTAACGCCAAAGCCAAGGACAAAAGCGACAACCAATGCTAACGACCAATTTCTACTCATCTTGCCATCCTTATTGCCGGATTTACAGTATCGACACCATCAGTGAGCTCACCGATCCATGTCATCTTGTCTAAAGTACATACAGGTAAAATCACATCACCTTCATAGGTATTATTGCCAATGTTTTTTAATTGAAAACGTGCCGAGCCCATTTCCATCTCTAAACCTGTAAGCGACAGCATTAATGTGTCAGAGGCTGCGCCTTCCCACACTACTTTGATTTTGGTGGGAGCCAGAGGTTGAGCCGTCTCGCGATCAAGTGTCATCGTAACTGTATTTTGCTCACACGATGTGGTGGAAAGTATGCAGTAATCATCTAAGTTAATCTCAGCAGAGGCTCGCTCCATCGCTGATTCAAATTGCTGAATAGCTTGCGGTCCATAAAAGCCTGCCACGAGAGCGATCCCAAGAGCAGCAACCTTTAATGCAGAGTGCATGTCGTGTTCTCATCTAATTTTATAAGAGCGGCGATGTTATCATATCCCTCAATATGTGCTTGTATCAAAAAGTAATTTTGTGCGTATGGTAGAACTAAAAAAGCGAAGCCATTGGCTTCGCTTTTGTCTGTGTCATAGGTTCATGAGCTTAGTCTTTCTAAGTTCTATCCGTTCTGAATACGCTTGAGAATGGATAGAATGATCAGCCCGCGTTGCGCTCTGCAAACTTCTCTAACCCAAGGACCAGAGCAATCGCTACAAGCATCATCACAATAGCCATTACTAGCTGTGAAGGTTGAGAAGTGACGGCTTCAAAATCGAACGGTGACAAGTT
>NZ_JBFRVX010000229.1:0-7220 GCF_041475345.1 Vibrio sp. 10N.222.48.A3
CCTTTCATGTCAAATTGACTAATTTTATTTAAAGATGACTTTATATTAATTCTTTCTCAATGAGCTCTTTGGCTACTATTTTTATGAGAATTACGTGGACTGATAAATTCGCATTAATTGATTCAAATCAATGATAGGTCAGTTATTCAGTCATATAGACAACACGCAATGGACACACTGCACAAACGGTGCCAACATGCGAAAGCTTGTTGTGCCTAGCATTCCTTCAAAAACCCTCTTCAAACTTTAGTCAAAAAGACCTTTTTTTTATGTCATAAAGACTCTACCATGTATAAAAATACAAACAGTATGAGCCCTTTATGCAAGATATCTCAGCATCCACTCTCATGGAAATGACCATTGGTTTAGCCAGCGGTGTGAACGATCAAGACCGTTTCAATCGCTTAATCGATGCCATTCGTAAAACCATAACGTGTGATTGTGTCGCACTTTTAAGCCTTCAAGGCGACACGCTAGTACCCATCGCAATGCAAGGGCTCAGTCGAGATACATTCGGTCGCCGCTTTATTATTTCAGAACATCCACGTTTTGATGCGATTTGTGCATCGCGTTCTCCAGTTCGTTTTGATGCGGATAGCTCATTGCCTGATCCTTTCGATGGCTTACTGATCGACCACGACGGCGATTTGCCTATGCATGCCTGTATGGGTTTGCCTCTTCTTTTTGGTGACAAATTGTTAGGGGTACTAACCCTCGACAGCCTAAAACCTGATGTCTTCGCGAATATTCCTGCTCGGAACCTAGAAGTTCTCGCTGCTATTGCTGCCTCTACGATGCAAATGGCGATGACTTTCTCGCAACTTGAACATCAAGCAAAACAGTCAAAGCAATTACTGGAAGAGCTGAATGTTGAAGCGTGGGAACGTGACGGCGGCGAATTGATTGGTAATAGTGACACCATGGTCGCGCTTAAAAACGATATCGCGGTTGTCGCACCCTCTGAATTTAATATTCTGATTCATGGTGATACAGGTGTTGGTAAAGAGCTCGTTGCTCGAACCCTGCATCACCAATCGCAGCGTAAACGTAACCCACTCGTCTATGTCAACTGTGCAGCTATTCCTGAGAACTTGGTAGAGAGTGAACTATTTGGTCACGTTCGTGGCGCGTTTACTGGTGCAGACAAAAACCGCTTAGGTAAGTTTGCTCTAGCCGATGGCGGCACGCTATTCTTAGATGAAATTGGTGAATTGCCTTTAGCAGCACAAAGTAAGCTATTGCGTGCACTGCAAAACAACGAAATCCAACCTGTAGGCCAAGACAACATTCAAACTATTGATGTTCGTGTTTTAGCTGCAACCAACCGAGACTTAAAGCAAGAAGTTGAAGACGGTCGATTCAGAGCCGATTTATACCACCGATTGAGTGTGTACCCTATCGCAGTGCCAGCTCTGAAAGACCGAGGTGACGACATCAGCTTGCTAGCAGGCTTCTTCCTAGAACAGGCACGTCGTAAACTTGGTATCAACCAAGTTAAATTCCGCTCTGATGTACTGGTATTTTTAAACCGTTACGGTTGGCCAGGTAACGTACGTGAGCTTGAGCACGTGATTAGCCGTTCAGCACTAAAAGCATTAGCTCGTAGCACCAACAAAAACCTCGTGACAATCACTAAAGAAGATTGTGGCCCACTCGACCAAGATCAGCCTATAGCGACGACACAGGTAAAAAACACACCTTTATCAACACCAACGATCGACCTATCTGCAGGTTTACGTGGCGCTACCGATGATTTTCAACGCAGCATCATCACTGAGGTGTTGGAAGATGCCAACTTTAACTGGGCGCAAGCAGGGCGAGTTCTGAAAACAGACCGAGCAAACCTGACTCGACTGTCCAAACGTTTAGGGCTAAATGTGGCGAAGTCTCACACGATCGAACGGACAAAATAGATATTAGCGGTTTGTTGCGAGCATCTGACAAAACTTGTGTATATAATGCTGCAAATTGTAACGCTAATTTTAAATATGTAGAGAGAGTTATGAAGTTTATCCGTTGGTTTTTAGGTCGCGTCATCTTGCTGTTGAATTTTGTTTTCAGCCCACGCGGTGTGAAGCGTTCTCAAGAAGAACAAAGCAAAGTGAACGAACAGGCAAAAACGCACACGTTGTACCAATTCGAAGCATGTCCATTTTGTGTAAAAGTACGACGCTCGATGAAACGTCAGTCTGTTCAGTTTGAACTTCGTGATGCAAAAAACAACGAACAACACCGTGCAGAACTTGAAGCTGGCGGCGGTCGTGTGAAAGTGCCTTGTCTACGTATCGAGAAAGACGGTAAAACTGAGTGGATGTACGAATCTTCGGATATCGTATCTTACTTAGAAAAACAGTTCGCATAAGCGGAAAAAGCAACACAAGCTAAATACAAAAAATCCCTCTTCATGAGGGATTTTTTTATGTCTGTAATCGATACGCTCTTTCGATTCAAAGAATCAAGCTTCTCGCATCTATTTCGCCACAATCAGCATCAACTCTACACGGCGGTTACAGGCTTTACCTTGTGCTGAAGCGTTGTTACACGCGGGAACGTACTCACCGAAACCGCGGGTGTAAATAGCACGACTCGAAACATAGTTACTTTCTAAGCGAGCTTTCACTTCTTTTGCGCGCTGTTCAGAGAGCGGATCATTAACACGATCACTGCCTGTATTATCAGTGTGTCCTTCAATGACGACATCAATGTCTTGGCGTCGAGAAAGATAGCTGCCTAACGTGTCCAACCAATTGTTGTAAGCGGGTTCAGGAGATGTCGAACCTGTTTTAAAGTTCACATGCTGTACAAGCTTTACCATCACATGGTTGCCAGGTAAAACTTCAAAATCGATACGGTTTTGTCTTAAAAAGACTTCCAGTGGATCATTGGTCGAAACGCCACGTCCGTAGTTAGTGGTAATAGTTCCTTGCTGATGAGTGGTTTGAACCACACCCCATTCAGGGTACATAATGTCATAATCAGTTTTCGGTGCAGTTTGTAACATATCCTCACCGAATAACCCTGTTGGTAACGTAGTTTCGCACCCAGCCAAAGCTATGCTTAACATTATCGCTAAATATCTCATTACTTCACCAACCACTTATGCAGATAAACCATTCACTAATGTCTATATCGGCACTGAGAGAAAAACTTTAGACAAAAACTTTATACGAAAAGAAAGCACGTCCAAAAAAAGTGTTTTTGATCACAGTTAATCGTCAACTCGCCTGTCATCGCCCGCCCGTTCCAACTGTTTGCATTTATTTACCTTATAATTGTTTTCCAATTCGTACTAAATAGTTAGAATCTCACGACTTCTCAACGCTAGAGCAAACATTATGTTTAAACCATTTACTAAATTCATCACAGCACTTGCTGCCGTACTGATTATCGCGGGTTGTAGTGAAACAGACGAGCCACAGAAAGGCGTTCAATACGAAGCGCTGCCTACTGCTCTAACTGAATTTAACCTGTCTCCGATCACTGAAATCTTCTCTCTAAATTGTGGTCACTGCCGTCAAATGGAAAGTGCAATTCCAGAGATCGAATCTCTAACAGACCAAACTATTGGCAAGATGCACGTTACGTTCAATGAAAGTGCTCAAATCAGCGCAATGATCTACTACACAGCAGTAATGCAACTTGATGCGACCCCTGACCACGCGTTCATGGACGACCTATTTGGTGCGGTTCAAATGGGTGCAGATGCGACTCCTGAACAACGTCAACAAGCTCTAGAGACTGCGTTCACTTCTCGTGGTCTGGTTAGCCCATACCAACTGAACAAAGAACAGCAAGTCGCTCTATTTGACTACGTAAAGAAAGCTGAAGAGATCTCGGTTAAAGGTCAAATCAACTCAGTACCAACATTTATCATCAACGGTAAATACCAAGTACTAACAGCAGGTCACCAAGATGTTCAAGGTATCGCAAAAACGATCAACTACCTTTTGACTCAGCCTTAACGGCTTTTCTCTATAAAAAATCAACAATAAATAGGTTTTACTATGTCTAAATTTATCATCCCGGTCATTGTCTTTATTTTGGCTGGCTTCATGATCTACCGCACTTGGATGAACCATAAATCTGGCGAAGAAAATATTGAACAAGGCCAACAATTCCTTATCGAAAACGGCGCTAAAGAAGGGGTTGTTACGACTGAAAGTGGTCTTCAATACCTAGTTCTTGAAGAAGGTACTGGTACAGAGCACCCAACTAAGAACAGCAAAGTAACGGTTCATTACCACGGTACACTTATCGACGGCACTGTTTTCGACAGCTCTGTTGATCGTGGTGAGCCAATCTCATTTGCTCTTAAACAAGTGATCAAAGGCTGGCAAGAAGGTTTGACTTACATGGTCGAAGGCCAAAAAGTTCGCCTGTTTATCCCAAGCCAATTGGCTTACGGTAAAGGTGGTTCAGGCCCTATCCCACCATCAGCAACTTTGATTTTTGATGTTGAGTTAATCTCTATCAAATAATTGAAGAGACTGATTTAAGCCCTAACATACGAGCTATGTTGGGGCTTTTTTATATGTGAACGTTTGAATATTTGAAGCCACTTTTGTAACGACGGAATATACCTCAAAAAGCCGAAGACTAGACGACTGGTCTAATTTAACTTATAGTAAGCCCATGAACGATAAAACGAACGACACACGCCTGCATGTTTTAGATGTTGGCTACCAATTAATAGTGAACAACGGCTTTAACGGCGTTGGCTTATCGCAATTGCTTAAAGAAGCGGATGTTCCAAAAGGATCGTTTTACCACTACTTTAAATCTAAAGAGCAATTTGGCGAGGCTCTGATCCAGCACTATTTTGAGACCTACATCAGCAGAGTTGAAACTATTTTGGTTCATGGTGAAGGCAACCATTACCAGAGAATTATCAGTTATTTCACTCGATGGTCACAGATTGAAAACGGTACTTGTAACGCTCATAAATGCTTAGTCGTTAAGCTCAGCGCCGAAGTTTCTGATCTTTCTGATCCTATGCGCCAAGCGCTATTGAAAGGTGCTGAGAAAGTGACGCATACCATCGAGCAGTGCATTGTCGGTGGTATTGATGATGGCTCGATAAAGGTTGAAGAGAGCCAAGAAACCGCTCAAAATCTATATTCTATGTGGTTAGGCGCAAGCTTATTAAGCAAACTAAGCCAGAGTTCACGTAGCTTAGAATCAGCTTTAAACCTAACCCAACAGATTTTAAAAGGTAAAAACTAACCACGTACTGTGTTTAGTCTTTACTAACGACAGATAACCCGCCCTCTTATCATTTGATGACGGCGGGATTTTTAGACAACAAGACTAGACGACTGGTCTAATTCTAAATAAACATAATATAAAATTAAGGATACCCAATGACTCAACAAGACAACCGCCGCATCGTATTGGCTTCTCGCCCAGTAGGCGCACCGACTCAAGATAACTTCCGTTTGGAGACAGTAGCCGCACCAACAATTAAAGACGGCGAGATGTTACTTCGCTCAGTTTACCTTTCTCTAGACCCGTACATGCGTGGCCGAATGAGCGATGCTAAATCTTACGCAGACCCTGTTGCGATTGATGAAGTGATGGTCGGTGCAACCGTGTGTCAGGTTGAAGAGTCAAACAATAGCGATTTTGAAGTTGGCGAATGGGTACTGGCTTACACCGGTTGGCAAGATCTTGGTGTGTCTGATGGTGAAGGCCTAATCAAACTAGGTAAAGAGCCAACACACCCTTCTTACGCACTAGGCATCATGGGTATGCCAGGCTTTACTGCGTACATGGGCTTACTTGATATCGGCCAACCTAAAGAAGGCGACACTCTAGTCGTTGCGGCTGCAACAGGTGCAGTAGGCGCAACCGTTGGCCAAATCGGAAAATTAAAAGGCTGTCGTGTCATTGGCGTTGCTGGTGGTCAAGAGAAATGTCAGTACGCGAAAGAAGTGCTTGGTTTTGATGAATGTATCGACCACAAAGCCGACGACTTCGCGGAGCAACTGGCTAAAGCATGTAGCAACGGCATCGACGTTTATTTTGAAAACGTTGGCGGCAAGGTGTTCGATGCGGTAATGCCGTTGCTTAACACTGGTGCTCGCATTCCTGTTTGTGGCCTTATTTCACAATACAATGCGACATCACTTCCTGAAGGCCCAGATCGCATGTCTAGCCTTATGGGCACTCTTTTGGTCAAGCGTATTAAGATGCAAGGTTTCATTATCTTTGATGATTACGCACACCGTTACAATGAGTTTGCTGTTCAAATGACAGAATGGTTGTCTCAAGGCAAGATGCATTACCGTGAGCACCTAGTTGAAGGCCTAGACGAGGCGCCACAAGCATTCATGGGTCTATTGGAAGGCCAAAACTTCGGTAAGCTTGTTATCAAAACAAACGAAGCTAAATAAATTCAAAAACTGAACCAGTTAACTAGGTAAAATCATGATTACTTTGCATCACCTAAACAAATCTCGCTCAAAACGCATCATCTGGCTATTGGAAGAGCTTGGAGTAGATTACCAAATCAAACCATACCAACGAGACAGTGTAACGTTTCTAGCGCCACCAGAATTGAAGGCCGTTCATCCTCTTGGTAAATCTCCGGTTATTGAAGACGATGGCGTCGTGATCAGCGAATCTGGTGCTATCACCGAGTACCTAATCGACAAATACGGTCAAGGTAAGTTCGCACCAGTGCGCGGCACCGCTGACTACGTGGAATACTCACAGTGGCTTCACTTCGCTGAAAGCTCTGGTATTCTGCCAATGCTACTTAAAATCTTTGTGATGAAAGACGGTTGCGAGACTAATTTCCTTGGCGGCTACGCTGATGATGAAAACCAAAAGATCCTAACCTTTGTCAACGAAGCGCTTGAAGGTAAAACTTACCTTGTTGCTGATACTCTGACGGGTGCCGATTTCATGATGTCGTTCATCGTAGAAATCGTGGGTAACTTCGGTGCCACTGCGCTCTACCCTAACATTGCTAAATACGGTGATCTTTTAACGAGCCACCCTGCTTACCAAAAAGCCGAGCAACTAGAGCTAGAACACTCGAACTGATCGAGTTTCAATCAAGCTCGGACGCGCTTCGGATAAGCAAAAGCAACTAAATGAAGCCAAAGCCGATTTATCTTTCGCTTTGGCTTCTCATTTGCCTTCATTTCGACAACAATACCGAACTCTAACTGAACAGCCATAGAGTTTGATCTTCATGTCAGCAAACCTTGCTCAAT
>NZ_JBFRVX010000230.1:0-1030 GCF_041475345.1 Vibrio sp. 10N.222.48.A3
TCACGACTTTAAATATTAAAAGGGATCTATTATGTCTGTACTTGCTAACTACTCTAATCACAGCCTTTTCTCTGTAGAAGAAAAAGATATCTTGCACCATGCCGCGAGCATTTTAAAATCTAAGTTGTTTGTGTCAGAGCAGACGCCACTCAATTCCCCTGAATTGGTGAAGTCATTTTGTCAGACTTCACTCGCTTCCAATGAAAGCGAAGTGTTTGGGGTGATATTTCTTGATAGTCAGCATCGAGTTTTACGCACAAAAGAGATGTTTAACGGCACCATTGACACCGCATCCGTTTACCCGCGTGAAGTGGTCAAAGAGTCACTGGCCACAAATGCAAGCGCGGTCATTTTTTATCATAACCATCCCAGCGGTGATGCCACACCCAGTCAAGCCGATCGACGTATTACTCGACGACTGACCGACGCGTTAGCCTTGGTTGATATTCGAGTACTCGATCACTTCGTGGTGTCTTTTGAAGATGTGGTGTCATTTGCGGAGCGTGGTTGGATATAACCATTAGTTAGTGGAAAATGTCTCTCATTCACGCCTATTCTGGCGTGAATGACTTCGGTAACGTAATGCAGTAAACTAAAGACAACTAAATAAGGTTTCTATTATGTCTGAATCAAGCAAAGTTACATTAAGCGTTGAAGAGCTGATCAACCTAACCGCTCATGCTGCCACTCAAGAGCAGTTAAATGATACGCGGAAAGAACTCGATCAGAAGATCGAAGCGGTTCGTAATGAGCTGAAATCTGATATTCAAGGGGTACGGAATGAGGTCCTGGGGGTTCGTAATGAAGTGAGTTCCCTTAAAAACCTCATTATTGCTACTGCCTTTGCGATGATTGCGACGGTAGCCGGTGCCGCGTTTTGGGTTGGCAGTCATATCACCGCTTAATGTACAAATATGTTTTCTGAAATGCCTCTTATCCTAGAGGCATTTTTTTTACCTCGTGATTGCTGTGTACGCTTGGGTTTCTGCGCTAAAAGAGGTTGAGCCAAAGGCTCGACCGCAAGCGGTCG
>NZ_JBFRVX010000231.1:0-6117 GCF_041475345.1 Vibrio sp. 10N.222.48.A3
CTATTACCCTCTGCTTACCGTGTTTTTTCTTTTACATGCTGCTGATGAATAACTGGTCCAACGTATGGGTTATGTCTTTCATGTCGGCTATTTTCCTCCATATTCTATTAGTTCACGTCACTCGAGTGATGTTTGCACAAACCTTCGCCGGGATAGGGATTGCTACCTTGTGTGCATGGGTGGCACAAGGCTTCTACTTAGAGCTCACAATGGATTGGACGCATGTGCCAATCTTCTTATTTATCTATTTGTTCGGTAACTTATTTTACTTCCGTAATCAGGTGGAACATGAGAATAAGGTGTCATTGGCGAAATCTTTTGGAGCCGGTATCGCGCATGAGATGAGAAACCCACTAAGTGGTTTACTGACATCTATTGATGTTATGCAGTCCATATTGCCGAATCCGAAAAGTGGTGGCCACCAAGGGCAATACGCTTTGAGTAATGAAGAAGTTATACAGTTACGTGAAGTGGGTGATGAAGCGATGGAGATTATTCACTCAGGTAACGAGACGATTGATCTGCTATTGACTTCAATTGATGAAAACCGAGTATCTCGTTCTACGTTCAAGAAACATTCAGCTCAAGCGGTGGTGGAAGGGGCGATAGATAGCTTTAACTATAAGCGCTCAGCTGATAAATCAGCGATCTCTTTAGATGTACAAAGCAACTTTGACTTCTTGGGTAGTGATACCTTGTTGAAGTACGTGATGTATAACTTGTTCAAGAACGCATTCCATCATCGCAGCCCCGAAGATTTTCATATTCATGTCACCATGTGTAGTGATGACGTGACCAATCAAATCATGGTTACCGATAACGGAGCTGGTATTTCAAACGATGTCATTCGACGTATCTTCCAGGATTTTTACACCACCGGCCAATCAGGTAACTACGGCTTAGGTTTGCCATTTTGTCAGAAGGTAATGCGGTCGTTTGGTGGAGAGATTAAGTGTAAGTCTGAGGTGGAACAGTGGACGCAGTTCACGATGACTTTTCCATCTTTGACTTCTCACTCTGTGAACGAAATTAAGAGTGAGCTCACTAAGCTAAAGACAGTGTTGATTGTGAGTGACCAGAAAGTACTCTCTGATAAAATTACTGAGACATCACGTTTTATGGGGTTTGACCTCACCGTATTAGACGTTGTATCAGCACTTAAAAATAAGGAATATCAATTTGAGTTCGACTTGATTTTCGTTGATATGGAGAGCTTAGATTTAAGAGCCAATTACCTCGATAGAATTGAATCTTTGCTATCGTTCACTGAAGCGAGAATCATCTATTTGTATGAGCATCACCCCATTAAGCGTGTTCGTAACGTTGCTTTTGAACCGATTTGGGTGGAAACACAAGTTTGGCTACTGAATACCAAAGCCACCATCGAGCGCTTACTTTTCGATTCTAATTACGTGTTGCCATCGGTTGCTGTGAAACCACTAGAGGCGACTAATAAACGTACGATAATGGTGGTCGATGACAACGAATCTTTGCGCCGTTTTACCGCAATGTTGTTGGAAAAACAGGGCTTTGACGTTGTACAGAAAGAAGATGGCCAACAAGCGTTAGATGCTTTGGATACCGAGGATGTTGATTTGATTCTGATGGATATCGAAATGCCAATTATGGATGGTATTGAAGCTTCTCGTCGAATCCGCAGTGCTGCCAAAGAATACTCTACAGTGCCGATTATTGCTCACACAGGCGACAGTTCCCCAGTGACATTGGAAAAAATGGAATCGTCAGGCATGTCAGATTTTATTGTGAAGCCAGCAGATAAAACCCGACTGTTCGATAAAATTGCACACTGGATTTGATTTGTTGTACCGTCCGGTTATCCAGCTGAACTAGATGAATAGATGAATAGATGAATAGATGAATAGATGAACACAAGAAAGAGCTCAGCAATTCGCTGGGCTCTTTTTGTATCGCGACATGATAGCGTCTATTCAGTCCTGCCGTTTGTGTTAGTTATAGAATTGGTGTGTACAGAGTTATACGAACTCTAACTCTGGGTGATGGTACGCTTCGTGACAAACGGTGAGCACATGGTCAATGTCTCGTGGTGTCATATCGGCATTCACTGAAAATCGGATGATGTTCTTGTTCTTGCCCGTAGCGGGGCGGCAGAACACCGCACCGAACACATTCCGTTCTTCGAGGAAATCGCGAACACGTTCAGTGTTTCTTTCACTACCACATTCTAATGCCACAATTTGAGACTCGCTGCGGATATTAAAGCCAATTCGTTTTAGACCCGTAGTCAACGATTTAGCACGCTGGAACAGAGCCTGTCGTTTATCATCTGCACTTTTGATTACCTCTAATGTTTTCTCTAAACGGACCACCTCTTGTGGTAACACGGTCGAGCTGAAAATCGCGGGATAAGCAACAAACGGTAAGGTTTCTGAAAGTAGTTTTGGTCCAAGGATCGCGCCTGCACGATAAGCAAAGGTTTTAGCCAAACTTACGGTGATGAAGTCGACTTGCTTTGTAAGGCCCAATGCGTGAACTATGCCGGCACCATTTTCCCCATGCGTGCCCAATGAATGCGATTCATCAACGACGACGGCACAATCAAACTCCTGCGCCATTTCGTAGATGTCGCGTAGTGGGGCGATGGTCCCAATGGTACTGTAAACCGAATCGACCACAATAACGCCTGAGCCGTGGCGCTCTAACTGTTTACGCAGGTGATTCATATTGTTATGCATAAACGGGTGGGCGATGCCGCCAGCGGCACGAATGCCTTCCCATAGCGACATATGGGCAAAAAAGTCGATATACACCGATGTGTCCGGCGGGCAGATGGTTTGTAATAGTCCTATATTGGCCGCCCAACCTGACTGAGAAAGCAAACAGCTCTCCATTCCGACATAGTTCGCGAGCTCGGTTTCAAACGCAGGTTTAGACTCTTCATCTTGTAAAAAAATTGCAGACATCACTACGTTGTCATCGTGTTCAATAATCGCTGCTTGATGGGCGTCTTGGATCGGTTTGTTGTGTGACAGTGCTAAGTAATCATTGCTCTGCATCACGACGGCATTGCGCTGAGGTCGTTTACCCAATACCAAGTGCTTTTGGCTTTGGTTCTGGGTAATGAGGTCTTGAATATAGAAATTCAAGCGTTCTTCGATAAAGGAAGGTAGTGGTTTGTTTTTTGTTGTATCACTCATAATTATTCTCTTCAAATATGGGAAAACGCCAGCGCCGGCGGTTGTATATTGAAGTTAAAAAGTGATGTGTCATTAGTCAGTTTGCATAATTTTGTATGTGCTAGCAAACTCAGTATTTAAAGGTATCGAAGCGAGTCATTTTCCTTACGGTGCGGGGCTTTAACCTAGATCAGATAGGAATGATAGCCTTCTTTTTTATGATAAAAGGCTATTAAAATTCGGTGTTCTAATGACCATGAAAAAGTCGATTCTGAAAAGCTTTGATGTCCTAGCTGCGTATTATGAACTGGCACGTATTAAGAACTGGAACGTATTAGCTATGAACGTGAATCAGTTCGATTAAGTCGTTCAATTCCTGCTTGGCTTTTCCCTCTAACGAGTAACCAATATTGATGCGTAAGCAATTGCTGTAAAGGTCATGAGTGCTAAACAGGTGCCCAAGCCTGATATCAATGTTGTGGTCGGCAACTGCCTGAGCAAAGCTTGATTGGTTCAAATTTGGTATTTGTAGCCAAAGTACCATGCCACCTTGTGGGTTACTTATCTTTACTCCTTGAGGAAGGTGCTGAGCCAAATAACTTAGGTATTGCTGGCGCAAAGAGAGAAGCTGAGTACACCTTCTTCTAACGTGTTTTGCGTATTGACCAGATTCGATAAAGTCAGCAACTGCAAGCTGAGTGGGTAGGGCGACGCCATAGCTTGCAGCAGAAAACTGAGCCTTGTATTCGTTAATGAACCTCCCTGGTAAGCACCATCCTAATCGGTAACTCGGTGACAAGCTTTTCGATATTGAACCACACCATAGTACATAGCCACCTTTGTCGTAGTATTTCGCGGGGAGTGGAGTGTGTGAGGAATAAGAAAGTTCCAGATACACATCATCTTCAATGATCGGTACTTGATAGTGATTCGCTAATTCAGCAAGCTTTTGTTTTTGACTAGCCGACATGTTGATCCCTTGAGGGTTCATATGAGAGGTACAAAAAATCGCGGCATCCACTCGTTTATTCTTCAAATGTGCTTCTAATTGTTGCAAGTCGATACCGTCATCCAGAGATGGGATCTCGATGATTTGTCGCGACATCTTTCCGAGCAACTCCAGAATGCCGTTGAAACAAGGTGAACTAATCGCGATGGTGTCGCCTTCTTTGGTGCACGATTCAAGTGCAGCCTTAATCGCAGACATACAGCCTGCCGTAATCACCATCTCTTCAGGTGAAAAGTGTACATCGAGCTTGGCAAAGTGAGTGGATAATGCCTGACGTAACATTGGCTCACCTTGTGTATCTGGGTAATGGTTTAGCCTGCTGCTCATACGCCGAATAGCGCGGCGAAAACTGCGTTCCTGTTCAACAATCGACTGTTCATCATTGGCGGTGCTAGACACCCCTAAAGGTCCATTGATTGAGTTGTGAGTCGATGAGGTTAGCTTGACGCTCGACACTTTACTTTCAAACTGTGCCCACTCTGGGGTTGAACGAGCAGGTTTATGAGGAGAAACAAAATACCCTGCTTGCGGTCGAGAGTGTATCCAGCCTTGTGATTCCAGTTCTTGGTAGCAGCTCACCACGGTCGACATGCTGATGGCTTGTTGTTTAGCTAATTGACGCAGCGAAGGCATGCGTCCACCTTCGGGTCTTTTCCCCGTTTCAATCTCACCAATAAACTGATTGGCTAGCTTTCTGTAGATGCTCATGGTCACGACCGTTGTTAACTGTACTGGTTTTTATTGTAAAAATTGTATCTGTACTGGTTTTGTTGATCAAGGGATACTCATTCAAAACAAAGGAGGGGTCAGTATGAAAAGAAATGATTTGTTGTTAGCGGTGTTCGTGATGGCAATTTGGGGATTCAATTTCTCGATGATCAAAATGGGTGTAACCAATGTTCATCCGTTGTTGGCAACCGCCGCGCGTTTCTCGCTAGCGGTGATTCCGGTGATATTTTTTGTAGCAAGACCGAATGTCGCGTGGCGTTATTTAGTGAGTTATGGCTTTGTGTTTGGTGTGGGCATCTGGGGCATGGCTTCATGGTCAATCACCGCTGGGCTCTCATCGGGGCTTTCGTCGGTGTTGCTTTCAACCAATGTGCTAATTGGTATGGCGGTTGGCGTGTGGGTTTTCAAAGAAAGTGCGTCGGTTCGCAAGTTAATGGGTGCGATGTTAGCGATGTGCGCGTTGGCGGTGCTGGTTTCCGCAGCAACGGGCAATGTCACTGTTAATGGCGTGATTCTTATTATGATCGCAGCGTGTAGTTGGACGTTAATGGGCGTGATTGTTAAAGCGTCTAAAACCACTCAGGCTTTTGCGTTTAACGTGTGGGGCATGCTATTTGCGCCAGTTCCATTAGTGTTGTTTGCGGTGATGCTGCACGGTGACCAAATTATTTGGCAGGCGATAGAACAATGGGATTGGAACGCAACGATTGCTGTGTTGTTTCAGGCTTACCCAACCACGCTATTCGGTTACTGGGTGTGGAATAAACTGTTAATTCAATATCCGTTAAGCACGACAGCGCCGTTAACCTTGCTAGTACCTATATTCGCATTGATCAGTGGTTACTTTATGTATGACGAGGTGCTATCAGTCGCTCAAGTTGTGGCATCTGTACTGTTTCTAGTCGGTATAGGTTTGATAGTGAAGCCTGCTAAGACAACCGTAAGACCTCTTAGGGAAATAAAGATGATTGATTGAGCGTTTTCTAAAAACACAGCAGAATAGCATTGTCGAAAGGATTGACTAATTCGAATTAAATTCTGAAATGATACAAATATCATATTTAATAATGGTTACTTAGTAACCTCTGTTGAGTTTGATATCAAATCAAGTGGCTGATTTTATTGGGTATAGGATAGAGGTCTCAAAAATTATCTTTTAGAACACTAAAGTTTTAAATTCTTATCATGTTGGATTTTACGGTATATAATATCACATCGTACCTG
>NZ_JBFRVX010000232.1:0-7573 GCF_041475345.1 Vibrio sp. 10N.222.48.A3
TACCAATACGCGTTGAGCCTGTGTCATCCATCTCAACCGCTGCCAGCAGCGTAGGGTAAGTTGGAAGTACGAACAGTGCACTTACTGCAGCAAAAGAAGCCACGGCTGTTAGTGGTGCTACGCCAATCGCTAGAGCTGCTGGCATCAGTGCAACTGTTGTTGCGCCTTGAGAGTAAAGCAGCATAGAAGCGAAGAACAAAACAAGAGCCAGCATCCATGGGTAGTCAGCCAGTAGAGCACCTGCTACGTCTTTGATCTCAGCAACGTGTGCGTTTACAAACGTTGAACCTAACCAAGCTACACCAAGTACACAAACACACGCTGTCATACCAGAGCGGAATGTTGGCGCTGAAGAAATCTTCGCAGCATCAATCTTAGTGAACATCACGATAGCCGCTGCTGCTGCTAGCATCACAGACATGATCGCTTCGTTACGACCAAGCGCTGGGTTTTCAATTAGGCCAACAGAGCTAGAGATAGCCGCTGCGTAGCAAACCACGAAACCAATCGCTGCTAGGAAGATGTACGTTGCTCTCTTCGCTGTTGGTAGAATTTCACGTTTCTCTTCTGTCGCCAGTTTGATTAGGCCTTTCTCTAGACGTTCTTGGTAAACAGGATCGTCTTTCAGTTCGCTACCCATGTAGTTAGCAACAACCGCACCAACCATACAAGCGATGAAGGTTGTTGGGATACAAACCATCAATAGCGTTAGGTAATCAACACCAAAGGGTGCCAGCATTGCTGCGAAAGCGACAACGGCAGCCGAGATTGGCGAAGCTGTGATAGCAATTTGAGAGGCGACAACTGCGATAGACAGTGGACGAGAAGGACGAACACCTTGGCCTTTCGCTACTTCTGCTATTACAGGAAGCGTAGAGAATGCTGTGTGACCAGTACCGGCCATTAGTGTCATTACAAAGGTCACAATCGGCGCGTAAAAGGTGATGCGTTCAGGGTGTTTACGCAAAAAGTTTTCTGCAATTTGTACCAACCAGTCCATACCGCCCGCAACCTGCATAGCAGCAATTGCGGTGATAACCGACATGATGATCAAGATTACGTCGATCGGGATGAAAGACTGGCTTGTTGGAACGCCAAGAATCAGTGAAAGGGCAATAACACCAGCACCACCGGCAAAACCAATACCGATACCGCCAATTCTGGCCCCCAAAAAGATAAAGAGCAGGACGACAAATAGTTCTACTGCAATCATAAGTAACACCTCATTTTAGATTTTATTATGTGAACATTCGCCGCTGGAATGTTCACATAATAGTTCTATGGTTTAGATTCTATTTCGCAAAAGTGCAACCAATAGAAACCCACAAAATTAACATGGTTAACCGTATTGGAGCCTAAAAAAGGGCTCCGTTTGGAGCCCTTTTTCGCTAACGTTATTCGTAGCGTTTTGCTTTATACTGAGGATGCATCAAATTTTCAACAGAGAAAATGTCATCAAGTTCTTCTTCGGTTAATAACCCGCGTTCTAGAACTACATCACGAACGCTTTTACCTGTTTCAGCACAGATCTTACCAACAACATCACCCTCGTGGTGGCCAATGTATGGGTTTAGGTAAGTGACGATACCGATAGAGTTAAATACGTGAGATTCACACACTTCTTTATTCACAGTAATGCCGTCTACACACTTGTCGCGTAGGTTCACACATGCGTTTGTTAGAATGTCTAGAGACTCAAACATGCTTTGTGCGATAACAGGTTCCATTACGTTCAGTTGAAGCTGACCGCCTTCTGCTGCGAAAGAAACCGTGTTGTCGTTACCTAGAACTTTAAAGCAAACTTGGTTTACAACTTCAGGCACAACTGGGTTTACTTTAGCTGGCATGATTGAAGAGCCAGCTTGCAGTTCAGGTAGGTTTAGTTCGTTAAAGCCAGTGCGTGGGCCTGAAGAAAGAAGACGTAAGTCGTTACAAATCTTAGACAGTTTAACCGCTAGGCGCTTAAGTGCACCGTGCGTCATTACGTATGCGCCACAGTCAGATGTTGCTTCGATAAGATCTTCAGCCGCTACACACTCTAAGCCCGTTACTTCTGCTAGGTGTTTCACTGCTAGGCCTTGGTAACCCGGTGCTGCGTTCAGACCAGTACCGATAGCCGTTGCGCCTAGGTTAACTTCAAGCAATAGCTTTGAAGTGTATTCTAGGTTTTTGATTTCTTCGTTGATGGTTACAGCCCAAGCGTGGAACTCTTGGCCAACCGTCATTGGAACAGCATCTTGAAGTTGAGTACGACCCATCTTCAGGATTGTGTTGAATTCTTGGCTCTTAAGCTCGAATGCACCTTTTAGGTATTCGATAGCGTCAATCAGTTTACGAACGCTGTTGTAAACTGAGATACGGAAACCAGTTGGGTAAGCACAGTTAGTTGATTGGCTGCGGTTTACATGGTCATTCGGGTTGATGAACTCATATTGGCCTTTTTCTTTGCCCATAAGTTCAAGTGCCACGTTTGCCACAACTTCGTTAGCATTCATGTTTACAGAAGTACCAGCACCACCTTGGAATACATCCGATGGGAACTGATCCATGCACTTACCAGTGTCTAGAATGAGGTCACAAGCTTCGATGATGTATTTAGCTACTTCGCTTGGGATTACACCTAACTCTTTGTTTGCTAAAGCCGCTGCTTTCTTTGTCATCACCATACCGCGAACGAATTCAGGTACATCTGAGATCGTTACATTTGAGATGTTGAAGTTTTCAACTGCGCGTAGAGTGTGGATGCCGTAGTAAGCATCAGCCGGAACATGACGTTGACCTAGTAGATCTTCTTCGAGACGAGTAGCTTGAGGAGCTTCAACTTGAGCTTCTGATAGATTAGCCATAACAGGATCCTTAGAGAATTATTCTGATTATATAGTTAGTTATTAGCCTATTCTGTGTGCAAATACTCCGTTCGCTAGAATATTGGGCTGATAAATCCGTCCTGACTTATGTGGCACATGATACTGTACTTAGCGCATAAAAATATTAAGTTGATCACCTTTTTCGGTTTTGTTTCGTCAATATTTTGCAAAGTTATTCTCGGTCAATAAACACGCTTATTTACAGGATAAATTTGAGATTGATAGGGCTTTCAGCGTAAACTGGATGTAACAAAGGAGGGCGTGTGTTTCCTATCTTATTATTACTATTTATCTTCGTACCCATCATTGAGATTGGGCTATTTATTCAAGTTGGTGGCTTCTTAGGATTGTGGCTAACTATTGCGTTGGTTTTGATTACTGCATTTGTTGGTGCATCGCTTGTTCGTAGCCAAGGCATTCAAACACTTATGTCTGTGCAAGGTCGATTACAACAAGGCGAAATGCCAGCACAACAGATTCTTGAAGGCGTGATGCTTGCGGTTGCTGGTGTATTGCTGCTGACTCCTGGCTTTATGACGGACGCACTCGGTATGTTGGTATTGCTACCAGCACCAAGAGCGATGATTGCTAAGAAAATGATGGAAAAAATGGTGGTGACCAATATGTCTGGCGGTTTCCATGCGGGTGGACAGGCTGGTTTTGGTCAGAGTCCATTTGGACAAGACCCATTCAATCGCGATCCCTCCGACCAATCAAAAGACGGCAACACCTTTGAGGGTGAATTTGAGAAGAAAGACGATGACAACGATCGTAACCGCTTAAACTAATCCGTTTTTTCTCTTCTTTGTTTTTATCTCTTCTTTATATAGAGGGAAAAACAGAAAAGGCTCTTACCTTTATCCTTCGCAAGAAAGTGATAATGGTAAGAGCCTTTTTTATTGCTAGCAGGGGGTGAGCGTTCGGTTATACCGCGCCTTCAAAGCCCATTTGTCGCCACGCTTCGAATGCAATAATAGCAACCGCGTTAGATAGGTTGAGGCTACGCGCATCTGGCATCATTGGAATACGAATGCGTTGTTCCATTGGCATGCTTTCGATGAACTCTGCAGGCAGGCCACGTGTCTCAGGGCCAAACATCAACACATCACCTTGTTGGAATTTCGCATCCACGTGGTGACCTGTGGTCTTTGTCGTGCAAGCAAAGATGCGGAAGTCACCCTCGCGTTCATTCTCTAGATACTCAAGAAAGGCTTCTAGGTTCTTGTGACGCTTAACACGCGCTAGGTCGTGGTAATCCAAGCCAGCACGACGAACTTTCTTCTCTTCAAAATCAAAGCCAAGCGGCTCAATCAGGTGCAGGTTTGCGCCGCAGTTAGCACATAGGCGGATGATGTTACCCGTATTGGGCGCAATTTCAGGTTCGTATAGAGCGATATCAAACATGTTGGTTCACAAGAATAATCAAAGATAGCCAGAGTATACGGTGGCAAGCTGAGTGAGTACAGTTCACCACCATTGGCTTACGCTTTATTCGCGAGTGCTTGTGCGTAGTTTTCAGAAACCGCATTCCAATTCACCACGTTCCACCATGCATTGATGTAATCAGGGCGACGGTTTTGGTAGCTGATGTAGTAGGCGTGTTCCCAGACATCCAGTGCAAGAATCGGCTCACCGTTGCTGGCGATGGTATCCATCCACGGGTTGTCTTGGTTTGAGGTCGAGATGATTTTCAGTTGTCCTTCTTCTACTACCAACCAAGCAAAGCCTGAACCGAAGGTATTGATTGCCGCTTGAGCGAACTGATCTTGGAACGTCTCGAAATCTCCGAAAGTACTTTGGATCGCGTCGCCAAGTTTACCTGCTGGTTCACCCCCGCCATCTTGAGCCATGCAGTTCCAATATAAAATATGGTTGTAGTAACCGCCGCCATTGTTGCGAACGGCAGGGCTGTGCTGAGAGATGTTAGCGAAGATCTCGGTCAGAGATTGCTGCTCAAGTTCACTGCCAGAAATCGCCGCAACAAACTTATCGTAGTAGGTTCTATGGTGCTTGCTGTAGTGCACTTCCATCGTCTTAGCGTCAATGTAAGGTTCTAGGGCGTCGTAGGCGTAGGGTAGAGCAGGAAAAGAGTGTGACATGGTAAATCCTCCTTAATTAGAGGACTTACCATAATGATAATGGAAATCATTATCAACTGCGATCTTTGTAGGGGTATTACACTGGCAGGATAGGCAGGGTGATTTTGAGTTGTAATCCACCGAGCTGGCTACGGCTTGCAGTGATGGTTCCGCTGTGTTGACGAATCGCACTCTCTGTAATGGTTAGGCCAAGCCCTGTGCCGCCAGAGTTACGATCTCGTGCCGTTGAAACTCGGTAGAAAGGTCTAAAGATAGAATCCAGTTCGTCATCAGGCACACCATCGCCATTATCATTTACGCAAATCGTCAGCCGATCTTGGACAACATCGAATTGCACATCGACTTGGTCTTTACCGTAGTAGATAGCATTGCGCGTAATATTGTCCAAGGCACTCATCAGTAGCTTAGGGTTACCCGAAATAGAACGGTCTGGGATCTCTGAAAACGTCAGTAATTTACCCATCTGTTCAGCTTCAAATTCTGCATCTTTTAAAATCTCTTCCCATAAGCTCGAAATAGGCTGAACCTCACGAGTAATATGGCTGTCGACCTGCATGCGTGATAGCGTCAGTAGCTCACTGATCATTTGCTCTAATCGCTGAGCTTCCATATCAATACGTTCTAACTCTTGGCTCTCACCCTGTTTACGAATCGCAAGAGCATTGGCCATGCGAAGGCGGGTCAATGGCGATCGTAGCTCGTGTGAGATATCTGAAAGTAGGCGTTGTTGCCCCGAAATCATCTGATTAACCGCTTCGACCATCTGGTTAAAGCTCTCACCCGCTTGTCTGAATTCTGAGGTGCCTTTTTCGAGTGTGGGATCGACCTCAAACTGACCTTTCGCCACACGTTGTGCTGCGCGTTCAAGCCTACGAGCAGGTTGGCTCAATGCCCAAGCTAACCATAATAGCAGTGGGGTACTTGCTAGCATTACCGCAAGCAATAACTGTAAAGGTCTATCAAATAAGCGCAGCAAAAATGGAGGAGGTTGGTTCCATTTTACTCCGGCATACATCAGTAATTCTTCTCCAGCGAGTGTGATAGGGACTGGCCCTGCTACCATGTAATGTCCGTATAACTTTTGCTTGGGTAATTCAGGGTTATCTATCGAGGTAACAAAATTACGAATCGCTTTAAGTTTGTAATTTGAGTGTCTTTTCGATGTAAGGACCGCGCCTTCAAGGTCGGTTAGGTAAATACGAGCACGAGAATCCTTGCGGCTACGCGGTGCCTCAAGTTGGAACACTATTTTTCCCAAGTTAGATTCTTTGGCGTAGCGCTTTTCTGTGAATTTAGCGATACGTTCGAGTTTATCGAGATGATCGGCAGGCACATCGCGCGCCACTCGCGGGTCTAAATGGGGAAGTGACAGTACCGACAAAAGCACCAGTAACATGGTGAACCAAAAGATAGCAAAGATACGTCCATATAAGCTGGTGATTTTAGGGATACGCATTAATCTTCCTCTACCAATAAGTAGCCACGGCCTCGTAAGGTTTTGATGCGAGACTTACCGTCAGTACGTTCTGGAATCTTCTTGCGCAGATTAGATATATGCATGTCTATCGCGCGGTCAAACGCCGCCAGCCTTTTACCCAGAACATCCAAACTCAACGCTTCCTTGGTGATCACTTGCCCTGGGTTCTGGATTAGGTGACTCAGCAAAGCGAACTCGGTGGTGGTAAGATCGATAAGCTGGCCATTACAATAAGCTTCTTGTTTACCTGGAAATACTTCAATGTCTTGATATTGAATCTTATCACTGGCTGCTTTAGGAGCGGTGTTGATCTGCGTTCTACGTAAGATGGCACGAATACGAGCGAGCAGCTCTCGGTCACTGAAAGGCTTTGGCAAGTAATCATCTGCGCCAAGCTCAAGGCCAATAACACGGTCGATCTCTTCACCTTTAGCTGTCAGCATCAGTACTGGCGTTTCCCAATTTTCTCTTAGTTTCTTTAGCGTTTCCATACCGTTAAGGCGCGGCATCATCACGTCCAAAAGAATCAAATCTATCTCATCATTGATAGCTTCCAACCCCGCATAGCCGTCATTGGCTTCGGAAACAGTGAATCCCTCAAAGCTCAGTATGTCTTTAAGTAAGCCGGTTAGCTCGGTGTCGTCATCAATAAGAAGAATGTTCGCCATTGGGAAGCCTTAATCAGTTGTTTATAGGTTAATAATACTGCTAATTATTCGTCAACTTTCACTCTTTACGATTCTTTACGCTTTCTAAACGTCGCTTTACGAGGGAAAGACTAATCTATATCTAAGCGCTGAAAACAAACGCAACACATGACTGATTATACCGAATTGAGGCAAAAATTATGAAAATGACTAAGAAACTTGTACTAGTAGCTGCGGCACTTCCACTTATGTTAGGTACAGCAAGCGCGTTCGCATATGGCGGTGGCGATAAAGGTGACCACAAAGGCATGCACGGCAAGTGTGGCGGCTTTGACAAAAAAGTGATGCGTCAACTGGATCTGACGGATGCTCAAAAAGCAGAGCTAAAAGAGATACGTGAAGCGAACCGTGCTGAGATGAAAGCAAAACATTCAGGTAATAAAGCGGACAAGATGGCGCAGATGAAAGCGCACCACGAGAAAG